>JAIRVW010000065.1 GCA_031253705.1 Brucellaceae bacterium | reverse complement strand
TGTGATGCGCCGTCTGTGGAAATGGAGCCTGCCGGTTGTGCTGGTGCCGATTGTGGGGGTCGCGATTGTTGATCTGATGTTCTTCAGCGCCAATCTGGTTAAAATTCATCAGGGCGGCTGGGCATCGATTTTAGTGGCATCGCTGGTGCTGCTGGTAATGTGGACATGGGTACGCGGCAGCCGTCACCTGTTCCAGAAAACCCGCAAGACAGAAGTGCCGATGGATATTATCGTCAATCAGATGACGCGCAAAGAGCCGGTGATTGTTGCCGGAACGGCCGTGTTTCTGACCGGTGATCCGTCAAGCGTTCCGACTGCGCTGATGCATAGTCTCAAGCATTACAAAGTTCTGCATGAGAATAATGTGATCCTGACTGTTGTGACAGCGCCGCGTCCGTGGGTGTCGGCAGAGGATCGCGCTCGTATCTCGCAATATAGCGACCGTTTCATGCAGGTGACGCTGACTTTCGGCTATATGCAATCGCCGAATATTCCGCGTGCGTTAGGCATTTGCCGCAGGCTTGGCTGGAAATATGACATTATGACCACGTCATTCTTCCTGTCGCGGCGCGTTTTGCGTATTTCTCCGCGCTCACCAATGCCGCACTGGCAGGCCAAATTGTTTATTTCGCTTGCCCGTAGCGCTTCGGACGCAACGGAATATTTCCAGATCCCGACCGGTCGGGTGGTGGAGATCGGTACGCAGGTCAACCTCTGAGTGTCGGCCAAAAAGACGCCGGACATGGCTGCAAACGGCAATTTTCTGCGTTTTCGTGCTTAGCTATTGGCGCTTAGATCAGTCTTCGGCAGTGCCGGCACTATAAATATTGTTGCCGGCACAAAATCCCTCTTGCATTGTGCAAAAGGGAACGGCATAGTCCGAACCGTAACGTACGGTACGCATATGAGAATCTGCTGACCGCTACGAAGTCGGATTAAAGGAGCGTGGAAGCGTGCAGTTGCAGCAGCCTGATAGTGTCGTAAGCAATGTCGTGATCGGCGGTGAACTCACCGACCGTCAGAAAGATGTGCTGAATGCGGCGCTGGAACTGCTTGTGGAGGGCGGTGACAGCCTGACCATGGCCGGTGTTGCACGCCGTGCAAGCTGCTCGAAAGAAACGCTCTATAAATGGTTTAATGACCGCGATGGTTTGCTGACCGCAACCGTGCAGTGGCAGGCCTCCAAAGTGCGTGTTGTGCCGGTAGCGCGGGAAGGGCTGGATGAAGAGTCGCTCTTTACCAGTCTGGAACATTTTGCCCGCGACTGGTTGCTGGTTCTGTCCGGCAGCACGTCGATTGCGCTGAACCGCTTAGCCGTCAGCCATGCGGGTTCGGGTAAATCTGCGCTCGGCGAGATCGTGCTGAATAATGGTCCGATCGCCATGGCACGCCGTCTCAAACCGGTGCTTGAAACCGGCCGTGATGCGGGTTTGCTCGACTTTGATGATATTGATGAGGCATTTGCTTCATTCTTCGGCCTTGTGGTGCGCGATATGCAGATCCGTCTGCTGCTCGGCGAACATCATCAGGTCAGTGATGCAGAGATCATCCGCGATGCCAGAACGGCGACGCGTCAGTTCTTTGTACTTTACGGAAATAAAACCGGCTCCTGAAAAGCCGGACAGGAACTACCGGTTTTGCAAAACAAGCCGGTCAAAGCATAGAAGGAAGGGAATATCCTATGCGCGTTTATTATGACAGTGATGCAGACGTAAATCTGATCAAAGGCAAAAATGTTGTTATCGTTGGTTACGGTAGCCAGGGTCGCGCCCATGCGCTGAACCTGAAAGACTCCGGTGCGAAACATGTTCGCATTGCGCTGCGTCTGGATTCCGCCACTGTTAAAAAAGCTGAAGCTGACGGTTTTGAAGTTCTCAGCGTTGCAGATGCTGCCAAATGGGCAGACCTGATGATGATGGCAACCCCTGATGAACTTCAGGCTGACATCTATAAAGAACACATCCACAACAATCTGCGCGACGGCGCTGCGATTGCTTTTGCTCACGGTCTGAACGTTCATTTCGGCCTGATCGAACCTAAGACAACTGTTGACGTGCTGATGATCGCGCCAAAGGGCCCGGGTCACACTGTACGCGGCGAATACCAGAAGGGCGGCGGCGTACCTTGCCTGATCGCTATTCATCAGGATGCTTCCGGCAATGCACAGGATCTGGCTCTGTCTTACGCTTCGGGCGTTGGCGGCGGTCGTTCGGGCATCATCGAAACCACCTTCCAGGAAGAGTGCGAAACCGATTTGTTCGGTGAGCAGGCAGTTCTCTGCGGCGGTGTTGTTGAGCTGATCCGTACCGGTTTTGAAGTTCTGGTTGAAGCCGGTTACGCACCGGAAATGGCTTACTTCGAGTGCTTGCACGAAATGAAGCTGATCGTAGACCTGATCTATGAAGGCGGTATCGCCAACATGAACTATTCGATCTCCAACACTGCTGAGTGGGGCGAATATGTTTCCGGTCCGCGCGTGATCACTGCTGAAACCAAAGCTGAAATGAAGCGCATTCTGCACGACATTCAGACCGGCAAGTTCACATCCGACTGGATGCAGGAATACCGTGCAGGCGCAGCGCGCTTCAAGGGTATCCGTCGTATGAACGACAACCACCAGATCGAAGAAGTCGGCGCCAAGCTGCGCGGCATGATGCCTTGGATTGCGAAGAATAAGCTGGTTGACAAGGCTCGTAACTAATTAGCTGCTTTCGTAGTTATCTAATCACTGAAGATCAGGCCCGCACAAAGATTTGTTTGTGCGGGCCTGATTATTTATGGCAGTACTGTTGCAGGAGGAAAGAGTAATGACAAAAATAACGATCCGGCAGCTGAAATCTGATGACTTTGCTATCCTGCGGGACATTCGTCTGGAAGCTTTGCAGCTGCATCCGGAAGCCTATAGCTCTGCCTATGAGGACTGGGTAAAGTTTTCTGAAGCTGACTGGCGTGCAAAATTAAATGCACCGATCTTTGCTGCTTTCGACGGTGATCGCGCTGTCGGGCTGATTGGTTTGTGGCCGCAGGATGGTGCGCGCACGTCGCACCGTGCGATTGTAGTGATGGTCTATGTGAAAAGCGAAATGCGCGGGCAGAGCATCGGGCAAAAACTGCTGCAGGCTGTTGAGGCCTATGCGCGGGATAACGGATTTTCCCAGCTTGAACTGAGTGTGCTTGCCGAGAATAAATCTGCATTGCAGCTCTATTTGCGTGAAGGCTATACGGAATTCGGCCGCCGTCCGAACTGGATTTCTCTCAACGGAGAAATGTATGACGAGGTGATGATGGTACGTCCAGTCACCGTTTCGGCATGATTCTTAGCTTTTGGCTCTGATTTTTGTACGAAAATGACGAATTTTCTGTTCGTCTCGCAATAAAGTGAATAAAAGGTCAGTAATGCTGACATATTTTGCTTGTTTTGTTGTGAAATACGCATAAGGTGATAACCAAAGGCACACAGCTTTTAGTTAAGTTTTATGGTCTATTTCGCAGCATCTGTTTGAATTGATGAGGAACTCCCCATGTTGGATTGGGAAAAAATATTCGCAACGCGCTCCTCGCGTATGAAGGCGTCTGAAATTCGTGAATTGTTGAAACTGCTTGAGCGTCCGGATATTATTTCTTTCGCTGGCGGTATTCCTGATCCGAAACTGTTTCCGGCAGAAGAATTTAAAGAAGCTTATGCTGATATCTTCGCTTCCGGTAAATCCGATGCAGCTCTGCAATATTCGGTCAGCGAAGGCTACAAGCCGCTGCGCGAATGGCTGCAGGCTGAAATGGCAAAGCTTGGTGTTCCTTGTGCGCCGGAAAATATTTTCATCACCTCCGGCTCCCAGCAGGCACTGGATTACCTCGGCAAACTGTTCCTGTCGCCGAATGATACAGCACTGGTTGTCCGCCCGACTTATCTCGGCGCCTTGCAGGCTTTCAATGCCTATGAGCCGACCTATGATACTTTGCAGCCAAACGGCAACCGCACACCGGCTTCCTATGAAGAAGCTGCCGAGAAGGCTGGCGGTAAGGTGAAATTTGCCTATTTCTCCGCGGATTTCAGCAATCCGACCGGTGAAACGATTGACCGCGAAGGTCGTGAAAAACTGATCGATCTGGGCGATGAAATGGATATCGCGCTGATCGAAGATGCGGCCTATCAGTATTTGCGTTTTGACGGCACCCATGTGCCGCCGGTTCTGGCGCTGGAAATTGAGCGTAAAGGCTCGATCGAAAACACCCGCACTATCTATTCCGGCAGCTTCTCCAAGACACTGGCACCGGGCTTGCGCGTTGGTTATGTTGTGGCCAACAGCACAGTTATCCGCAAGCTGGTTTTGATGAAGCAGGCGGCTGACTTGCATTCCTCGACCATCAATCAGCTGGCTGTCCATCACGTTGCCAGCAATGGTTTTGACGCGCAGATTGCCAAGATTAAGGCTGTTTACTCCCATCGCCGCAATAAAATGCTGGAAGCGCTGGATAAATATATGCCGAAATCGGCAACATGGACGAAGCCTGAAGGCGGTATGTTCGTCTGGGTAACTCTGCCGGATTATATGAATGGCGCTGATCTGCTGGCTGCAGCGATCGAGACCGAGAAAGTGGCTTTTGTGCCGGGTAAAGCATTCCATGCGGATGGTACCGGTGCCAATACGCTGCGTCTGGCCTATTCCTGTGCCAATGATGAAATGATTGAAGAAGGCATCAAACGGTTGGGTAATCTGATCCGCGCCCATGAGAAATAATCATTTCTCCTGAGATTTGAAAAGCCGGAGCCTTGCTCCGGCTTTTTTATTTAAAGTGCCGTGAATTTGTCCTGCGGTTAGAGCGGTTGCAGTTCATGTTGAATCGCAGAACCGCTCTAACTGTTTGTTTTGACGCGTATCTTGTCCGAACGCCGTTTCACACTTTTACGCGTGGGCTCTAAGATGCTGAAACTACATCTTTCTTTATCGGAGCCCCTTGGCTTTAGCGGGCAATCCTGTAGCTTGAAGGCGCAATAATTTTATAAATCTGAGTCCTGACGCTGGTGACCGGCTCAGACGGAGAATGAGGGGAAACTCATGAATATGTTTAAACACTACACGCTGGCTTTGGCTTGTGCCTCTGCACTGGGCATGGCTGCGGGTGCGCAGGCTGCGACACCGGCGAATACGCTGGTTGTGGCTATGGCCATTGATGACGTGATCTCCCTCGATCCGGCAGAGATTTTTGAAATCACCACATCCGAAATTCTGACCAATACCTATGAGCGTCTGGTCACTACAGATCCGAAAGATCCGACCAAGATCATTCCGCAGATTGCGGAAAGCTGGGTGATTTCGGAAGATGGTAAAACCATCACTTTTAAAATTAAAGCGGGGCAGAAATTCGCCTCCGGCAATCCGCTGACAGCGCATGACGTGGTTTATTCCCTCAAGCGCGCAATCAAGCTGGATATGAGCCCTGCCTTTATCATCAGCCAGTTTGGTCTGAACAAAGACAATGTTGATAAGCTGATCACCGCGCCGGATGATGACACAGTGGTGTTCTCGACCGAGGAAACCTTTGCGCCGAGCTTCGTTCTCAACGGATTGTCTTCCAGCGTGGCTTCTGTTGTTGACAGCAAGCTGGTTGAAGAACATGCGGTTAAAGTCGAAAAAACAGAAGCCAAGCCGTTTGAAACAGATTTTGGCTATGACTGGCTGAAGCGTAATTATGCCGGTTCCGGCGTTTATGCTTTGCGCGAATGGCGCCCGAATGAAGTGATCCTGCTGGATCGCAACGAGAATTACAGCGGTAACAAGCCTGGCGTTGAACGGGCTATTTACCGTCACGTGAAGGAAAGCATGTCGCAGCGTCTGCTGCTTCAGGCCGGTGACATTGATGTCGCGCGTAACCTTGAGCCGGGCGATATTGCTGAATTTGCCAAGAACAGCGATTTCAATATTCTGAGCGCACCGAAAGGCCGTACCTATTATCTGACCGCCAACCAGAATGTGCCGAACCTTGCCAAGCTCGAAGTGCGTCAGGCGATGAAATATCTCGTTGATTATGACGCGATTGAAAACACCCTGATCAAAGGCATCGGTCGTACCCATCAGTCCTTCCTGCCGCTCGGCATGTTTGGCGCGATTGATGACAAGCCGTTCAAACTGGATGTTGAAAAGGCCAAGCAGCTGCTGGCCGATGCCGGTCTGAAAGACGGTTTCAGTGTGACGCTTGATGTGCGCAATACCCAGCCGGGTGTTGGTATTGCCGAAAGCATTCAGCAGACTTTTGCCAAAGCCGGTATCAAAGTTGAGCTGTTGCAGGGTGACGGCAAGCTGACAACCACCAAAGTCCGTGCCCGTAAGCATGAGCTTTCGCTCGGTATCTGGGGCCCTGATTACTGGGATCCGCATACCAATGCATCGACTTTCGCCTATAATCCGAATAACGGCGAAGATGTTGAAATGAAAACAACAGCATGGCGCAGCAGCTGGGATATTCCTGAAATGTCCAAAGAAACCATGGCTGCAGCAAAAGAAACCGACACTGCAAAACGCGAAGAAATGTATCACAAAATCCAGAAGGAATTTCAGGAAACCAGTCCGTTTGTGATGCTTTATCAGCAGATCGAAACCGCTGTTGCGGCTAAAAATGTGAAGAACTTCAATATGGTGGCTGATGCCAACTATATTATTGAAGTCAGTAAAGACTAAGCTCTTTGCCTCCTTTTAAATGAAACAACGCCCCTTCAGACATTGGTCTGAAGGGGCGTTGTTTTTTGAGCAATCAGAAGGGCGAGTTGCAGGTTTTTCGCACGCCGGCAAAAGGCTGATAGGTATTATCAGAAGCACGGTAAGAGCGATAAGTGTTGCTGCACCATTGCATATGGTTGCTGTTATCGCTGATGCCTGAGGTGGCATCCGATCCGATGCGTTTGGTCGCGCCGCGCTGCACCAGCGGATCACGGTTCTTATAATTCAGCACGCCATCTTCCGTGTAATAGGAGCCGCTTTCTTTGCAGAGTGTGGAGCCGTAGCAATTGCGTGCGGAGGGATCGGTACGATTGCCGCCGGTAATGCCGCCGATCACCAGCATGCCTGTCGGGTTGAGGGAAGGGATGCCGCCGCCGATCTGATTGCCGCCCGCATGAGCTGCTGTTCCTGCAAACAGACCTATGGTCAGGATCAGTGCGGTTTTCAGTGTAAATCTGTTCATGGCAATATCCGTTCAGTCATTTGTATCTGTAAATTTAATATAGCAATGAAATGCCGCCGCTTTAAGATGCAGGCTTCTGCGGAAAAGCAGTCGCAGGCAATATCGGTGATTGCAATTCAACATATGGTGTTTAGGTTGAGCTGATCTGCCGGTTTATTTTTGCAGCCTGTCTTACGGGTAATGATGAGTCATATAATGTCTGAAATCACTTCTGCGCAGCCATCAGCGCCTACGGATAATACTCTGCCGGAAAGTCCCGTTTTATTCACACTGGCGACATTCAATATTGAAAATCTGATGCGGCGGTTTGATTTTACCGGTTATCGCAATGAGAGCCGTCAGGATCGTTCATTGCAGCTCTTTGCCATTGATAATGAGGCGCAGTACCGGTTGCTGGAACAGGCGCGCATGGTGGCGCATACGGATGATACCCGTCAGCTTTCGGCCTTGTCGATTGCGCAGACCCGCGCGGATATTCTCTGTTTGCAGGAAATTGATGATCTCGAGGCACTGAATGCTTTTGAATATGGCTATCTGTTTAAAATGGTGGGACAGGGCTATAAGCATAAATATCTGATCGACGGCAATGACAGCCGCGGGATTGATGTCAGCGTGATGATGCGTGACACAACACGCAGCGGCCATGCGATTGAACTGGTGAAGCTGGAGAGCAATGCGCATCTGACCTATCAGGATCTGGGGATTTATGATCCGGTGCTGGCAGATATCGGTATTGAAGCGCATGAGCGTGTGTTTAAGCGCGATTGCCTGATGCTCGATCTGCGTATCGGCGGCAAACCGCTGACTGTGTTTGTCTCACATTTTAAATCCATGGGCGGTGTACGTTACGGACAGGATCCGAAACTGACAACTCTGCCGGTGCGTATGGCTGAAGCCCGTGCGGTGCGTATGATTATTGAAAAGCGTTTTGGCCGCGAAGAAGCGGCAGAGGCCTCATGGGTGATCTGCGGCGATTTCAATGATTATTACGAGAAAATCGCGATCAGCGGTGACCAGTGGGATGGTTATCAGTTTACGCCGGTGCATGAGCCGGAGAATTGTCTGAATGTATTTATGGAGGACGATTTCGCTGTGAACCTGGTCGCGCGGCGGCCGGAGCTTGACCGCTGGACACTTTATCACACACGCGGGCCGCAGGAGCGTCATCTCTGCCAGCTGGATTATATCTGGGCTTCACCTGCTTTGGCGAGGCGTAATGCGCAGGCTGTGCCGGATATTATCCGTAACGGACAGCCTTATCGCACGGTCTTCCCTGAAGGACAGGATGTTGTGCGTTTTCCGCGTATCGGCTGGGACAGGCCGAAGGCCAGTGATCACTGTCCTGTTGCCGTCACACTTGAACTGTAAAGAGTGCCTATAGCATGTCGCAGCAAAATGGGATCATGTAGCGTCCGCGAACATGCGACAATTATAGCATTTCCAGCAAAAGTGCGAAGCGCCTTCGCGGGGAGATCAGTTCGCCGGACTAATTTCTATTCCCGCTTCGATGCGTCGGATAATACGTAAAAACAAATAGTTACATCGGTTCCAACGATTCAGTCTCCATTGGAACCGCTGTAAAGGAAGCCAGAGCGAGTGTCATGGGTGAGATTAAACGCGACACGCTCTGGTTTAACGGAGCCGGTCAAAATGTTGAATACAGATCAGAACACAATCTATCCTGTGCGTGAGGTCAGGGTTCTGGTGACCGCCGGTGAGCCTGATTATGTTATACGCAACCGGCAGGCAATCGATGAGAACTGGCAGCGTGAAGTGGCGGCCAATCCGGCGATCTATGACGGTGAGATTTATCTGGCCGCAGAAGCGAAGCTGACTGACGGGATACTGAATGCCTCCTATCAGCGCACCAGTTTCCGTAGTCTGCTTTACTGGCGCAGAGATAAGAGCGCGGATAAGCCGTTTCATATTTTCGGCAGCGGCGTGATTGTCTCCTCAGATAATCAGTTGCTGCTCGGGCAGATGGCCGCCCATAATGCTGTGGCAGGCCGGATTTATTTCCCTGCCGGTTCCAATGATGATCAGGATATTGTGGACGGACAGGTGGATTTTGCAGGCAATGCCCGCCGCGAAGTGCTGGAAGAAACGGGCATTGATCTCAAGGATGCCATAGGCACCGGCGGCTATGCGCTGGTTTTGAGCGAGCGCAGTCTGGCATTGTTTCGCTGCTATTATTTTGACCGGACAGGGGATGCGTTACTGGCACAGGCCACGGGGACGATTGAAGCGCAGGAGCAGCCGGAATTATCGCGGGTGCTGATGGTCGGGCAGGGCGGTTTGCTGGATGCGCGCAGCCCTGCTTATGTCCATGCTTTTACAGACTGGTATTTTGCGCAATAGTGGTGTTTGCTGCGCTTGGGGATAACGCCATTTTAAAGGCGGACTTAATGAATCATTTGAATGTTTTAGCTGGCAATGCAAATCTATTGAATCAGATGCTGCCGGTTTGAGGGAATAACCGGGGCAATCACAGACAGATGTGAAGGGCAGGCAATATGAGCGGCAGGACAATGCAGGGGCGTTTCTACGAAATCTACGATGTTTTCACTGAGAAGCCGCTGGCGGGCAATCCGCTTGCTATTGTCTATGATTCCGAAGGGCTGGATGATGCAGCCATGCTGGCCATCGCCCGTGAGTTCAACCTGTCGGAAACCGTATTTGTGGCACCGGCGGAAAATCCGTTGCACACGGCTTCAATCCGGATTTTCACACCTGATTATGAATTGAATTTTGCTGGTCATCCGACGGTCGGGACTGCTGTTGCCCTTGCCTATAAAAACAGCGAGGGAAAACAACCGCAGACTGATCTGATCATGACGCTGGAAGAAAAGGTCGGGCCGGTACGGATTGCCATTCATTGTCATCAGGAGAATGAAGCGCCGTCTGCTGCCTTTGCGGAATTTGATCTGCCGCGTTTGCCGGAACGTGTGAATATCACTGTCGAGAAAGAACAAGTGGCTGCGGCGCTGCGGCTGAATACGCATGAAATCGGTTTTGAAAATCACGTGCCGTCAGTATGGTCAGCCGGAAAACCCTATGTGCTGGTGCCGGTCAAGAATATGATTGCCGCTGCAAAAGTGGTGGTTGATCCGGTTTTTGTGGAAGATCATATGCAGGCTTTCGAAGGCCGTGCGATCCCGTTTTATATTTATACCCGTGAGACACGGCTGTTCGAGAGCAGCTATCATGCGCGCATGTTTACTTCGGGCAAACATGTCTATGAAGATCCGGCAACCGGATCAGCCGTTGCGGCTTTTGCCGGTGCGATCCATGATTTTGACAGGCCGGTTGACGGGCTGACACAGCTCTGGATTGAGCAGGGCATTCAGATGGGCAGGCCGTCGCGTATCCGGCTGGAGCTGGATGTGGCCGGTAAAAAGCTGACCGGCGCACGTATCGGCGGCAGTGCGGTTAAAGTTGCCGAAGGCTATCTGAAGGTCTGATTTCTGTCATCAAAGCCGGTCAGATATTGATTCATGAAATCTCTGTAAGGCTTTGTTCTCTCTTATAAAAATAAGTCTTCCGGCGGGATTTCAATCGTCGAGGCCACAATGTCGGGTCTGCGGGCGGCTACTGCTGTGACAATGGCATCGGCCAGTGCAAAAATTGCTGCCGGAGAGTTCGGCAACAGGCGGTTGCGTGCCGGTGCGAAGAAAATCGTATCGGCAACCGGTACCAGAGGCGATGTCGGGCTGTCGGTAATGGCCAGAATCACAGCGCCTTTTTGCTTGGCAGCTTTGGAGAGCTGCACGGTATTGTTGGAATAGCGCGGCATGGAAATAGCAATCACCACATCGCCTTCATCAACCGAGCGTACAAAATTATTGGCATATTGCGTGGCGCCGCGGGAGAGCACATTGGTGACGTTTTTCTCCGTATAAAGCGCCAGCCCTTCTTCCAGCAATGTCGCCGCATAATGGCTGGCACCGGTGCCGAGAATGATGATGCGTCTGGCATTGATCAGCGCTTCAATAAAGGCCTCGGATGAAGTGGCATCAATATTGGTAATCGTATCGCGGATATTGTCTGAACTGTCGGCCAGTGCCGTGTGCAGAAACGGTTTTTGCTGACCTGTTTCCGCATTTTCTGCGCCGTTTATGCTGTTTTCAGAGGTTTCAAACTGAAAATCCGAGACGATTTTTTCACGGAATTCCCCGTAACCGCTATAGCCTGCAGCGCGCACAAAACGGGTGATTGTGGCGGTTGAGCTGCCGCTGGATTGCGCCAGCCCTTCAATCGACATTGCTACAACATCCAGTGGTCGGGCGAGAACAAAATCGGCAATCCGGCGATAGGATTTGCTGAAAGAGGGATATGCCGCAGACATGCGGTTGGCAAAATCGGACTTGGGATTCAAAGTTTGTGACATATGAGTTTCCGGTGTTGACGGCATAAAATTTTCATATACTCTATTTTTGAAAATAACCACGTCAAAATAAAAACAATCGTGTCAAACGCGACATTTCTTGGGGAACGGAGAGTTTTATGTATAAAAAAATGCTCGTAGCGAGTCTGCTTGGGACAACTCTGCTGAGTTCTGCCCTGCTGAGCAGTGCAGCCTCTGCAGATACGCTGCGTATTGCCCTTGGCTCAGAGCCGACAGCAATTGACCCGCATTATCACGACCTTACACCGAATAATGCACTGGCCGCACATATTTTTGAAGGGCTGACCCGTCAGGATGAACAGCAAAAAGTTCATCCGGCACTGGCAACCTCATGGGAAAATGACGGTAAAAACACCTGGACTTTCAAGCTGCGTGAAGGCGTGACTTTCTCGGACGGTTCGCCTTTTACCGCTGATGATGTGGTTTTCACTTTCTGCCGCACATTGAAAAATGAAACCGCGATTGCCGGTTCTTTCGCAGACATCACCGCGACTTTTGAAACTGTTGAAGCACCGGATGCGCATACACTGGTTATCAA
>JAIRVW010000059.1 GCA_031253705.1 Brucellaceae bacterium | reverse complement strand
CGGCAGTGCGATTACTGCTGAAATCGGCTCGATGAAAATGCGCGAGGAAACGGATGCGCTGACGGTGATCGGTCTCAATCCGGTCGGTGTGCTGGTGTTTCCGCGGCTGGTGGCGCTGGTGATTGTGCTGCCGATGCTGACAATTATCGCCGATCTGGCCGCTCTGGCCGGTGCAGGTTTTGTCGCATGGACCTATTCGGGCATACCGCCGGAAGCTTTTATGAGCCGTCTGCGTGACGCAATCGTGACTTCAACCTATCTCGCAGGTTTGATTAAAGCGCCGTTTATGGCGATGATCATCGGCATTATGGCTTCGGTCGAGGGCATGAAGGTCAAAGGCAGTGCGGAATCACTGGGGCGGCGGGTTACATCATCGGTGGTGAAATCGATTTTCGTTGTGATTGTCGTGGACGGGTTGTTTGCGATTTTCTACGCGGCGATCAACTTCTGAAACACCACAAAGGCGAATGGGCTGGGACAGCAGAACAATAACGGATGAACATGAATTCTCAGAATAACCGGCAGACATTTCAGCAGGCGAATACGGACACAGCGCAGGACGCAGTGATTTCCGTGCGTGATGTCACGGTTGCGTTCGGCCGCAATGTGATCCTCGATAAGCTTGATCTGGATATCCGGCGCGGTGAGGTTCTGGGGTTTATCGGCCCGTCCGGCTCGGGTAAATCGGTGCTGATGCGCACCATTCTGGGGCTGACAACCAAGCGCTCCGGCCTGATCGATATTTTCGGTCAGGATGTGGACAAGGTCAATGAACGCCAGCGTATGGCGATTGATATGCGCATGGGCGTGTTGTTTCAGCAGGGTGCTTTGTTCTCGTCGCTGACGGTGCTGGAGAATATTCAGGTGCCGATGCGTGAATATCTCGACCTGTCACCGAAGCTGATGAATGAGCTGGCAAGGCTGAAAATTGATCTGGTCGGTTTGAAACCGGATACGGCTGAGAAATATCCGTCGGAACTCTCCGGCGGTATGATCAAACGCGCGGCTCTGGCGCGCGCTCTGGCACTTGATCCGGAAGTTGTGTTTCTCGATGAGCCGACCTCGGGGCTTGATCCGATCGGCGCGGCGGATTTCGATGATCTGATCGCCAATTTGCGCGATACGATGGGGCTGACCGTGTATATGGTGACCCATGATCTTGATAGTCTTTTTGCAATTTGCGACCGAATTGCTGTATTAGGACAGAAGAAAGTACTGGTTGACGGTACAGTTGAAGAATTACTGAAATTTGATGACCCGTGGGTGCAGACTTATTTCAACGGCAAGAGAGCGCGGCAGATTGATAAGAACGCCGCGAACCGCCGCCGGATGGGGTCAAGCCAGCCGGAAATGAAGACTGAGACAAAACTGACTGAAACGAACGGCTCCCAACCGGTTCAGGGCACAGAGCAAAATACGGAAACGAATCAATAATGGAAACAAAAGCCAATTATGTTCTGGTCGGTATTTTCACACTTGCTGTGACAATAGCCGCCTTTGGTTTCGTATATTGGGCTGCGCGCTTTGGTGACGGTAATGATACGCTGCCGCTGGAAATCCGTATTCCGGGTTCTGTGACCGGTCTGTCCAAGGGCAGTCAGGTGCTGTTCAACGGTATTAAGGTCGGCGATGTGCGCCAGATGTTCCTTGATCCGCTGAACCCGAATATGGTGATCGTACAGACCGAGGTGAACCGCACCACGCCGATTACCCGTTCCACCAAGGCCGAATTGTCATCGCAGGGTCTGACCGGTATCAGCTTTGTTGAGCTGAAGGGCGGCAGCCTGATGGAGCCGAACCTGATGGAAGAGGCGGATAAGGGCGGCTATGTGGCGCGTATCAATGCTGATCCGTCAATCTTTACCGATCTGATGGCAACGGCGAAGGATATTTTCGGTCGTACCGAGCGTGTGCTTGGCGGGCTGGAAGGCTTCGTCAATGACGCCCGCGGCCCGCTGACGGATACGGTCAATAACGCCAAAACATTTACCGATGCTCTGGCCAAAAATGCTGATGTGATCAGCGCAATCGGCGATAATGCTGCCGATGTGCAGAAAGCAATTCAGGAAGCCCGCGAAATGATGGAGCGCCTGAACGAGGCCTCCAAGCGCGTGGACGGTATTATGGCAAAGGTTGATCAGATGCTGTCGCCGGAAGACCGCGACGGTGTTGTTGCGCAGGCAAAGGCAACTCTGGCTTCCATTCAGAAGACTTCGGATAATCTGGACAAGCGTCTGGCACCGATTGCCGAGAATCTTTCCCGCTTCTCAGGCAAGGGCTTAAGCGATGTGCAGTCGGTTGTCGTCGACAGCCGCCGTTCATTGCTGCGTATTGAGCAGGCCATTTCCGATCTTGAACGTGATCCGCAGCGCATTATCTTTGGCGGTTCAGGCACCGTACCGCAATATGACGGAAGGAAACGCCACTAATGCTGAAATCTATTCTGAATTATAAACTGGCGGCTCTCGGCGTTGCGGCTTTGCTGGCTGGCTGTGCTTCAAGCACGCCGCTGGATACATTCAGCCTCAGCACATCGCAGGTGCAGGTGGCACAGAAGCGCAAGAATGTGCAGATTCTGGTGCCGACACCGGCCGCACTTAAAGCGCTGGACAGCGAAAATATCGTTATTCACGATGCACCGGGTTCCATCACCTATCTGAAAGGTGCGCAATGGGGCGACCGTCTGACCAATCTGGTGCAGGCGCGTCTGGTGCAGGCTTTTGAAAACAGCAATGCCGTTGGTGGCGTCGGCCGTCCGGGCGATGGTCTGGCAATTAATTATCAGGTTCAGGCGGATTTGCGTGATTTTGGTATTGTGGCATCATCCTCGCCGCAGACTGCCCGCATTGAGCTGGCTGTGCGTGTGCTGAATGACAAGACCGGCGAAGTGCGTGCAACCCGTGTCTTCACCGCATCGGCACCGGTCAGCGGCGCTGGCAATAAAGCCTATATCCGCGCATTGGATGCCGGTTTCAGCGATGTGACACGTCAGATCGTGGCATGGGTCGTTTCAGTTATCTGATGCAGGCTTTGTACGTCGGGCGGTGTAAGCTCTAAGTTTTTATTGTTTTGAAAGGCGGCATTTATGTCGCCTTTTTTCTCTCCCAAAATCTCTGAAAGAAAAATATTCTGTCCGCTGTATAAAAGCTGAAACAGACAGATGCGATTCCTTTGCCATGTTTTGAGGTGCGGGAGTTCAGAGGGAGAACGGCCATATGACGATGCATCAGATATTGGCGCTGACAGTTATCGGATTGATGATGGTGGTCTTTATCTGGGATCGTTTTCGTTATGATGTCGTGGCGCTGTGTTTTCTGCTGCTCTCTGTGGCACTGGGGCTGGTGCCTTATGACCATGCTTTCAGCGGCTTTGCGGATGATATTGTTATCATTGTCGGCAGTGCGCTGGTTGTCAGTGCAGGCGTGGCGCGTTCCGGCCTGATGGAGGCCGCGGTGCAGCGTTTTGTGCCGCATCTCAATGCGGTACGGCTGCAAATGCTGCTTCTGGTTGGTGCGGTGACTGTGCTCTCCGCTTTTGTGAAAAATGTCGGCGCATTGGCGATTATGATTCCGGTGGCCATGCAATTCTCGCGCCGCTCTAATGTTTCACCTTCGCTGTTTTTGATGCCGATGGCTTTCGGTGCGCTTCTCGGCGGGCTGATGACACAGGTCGGCACGTCACCGAATATTGTGGTGTCGCGTGTGCGCTCGGAAATGGTAGGCGAAAGCTTCACCATGTTTGATTTCACGCCGGTGGGCGCAACACTGGCAGCTGTCGGTATCGTTTATCTGACTATATTCTACTGGCTGGTGCCGGAGCGTAAACGCGAGAATGTCAGCGTTGATGAGGCGATTGAAATCCGCAATTACGTGTCGGAAGCACGGGTGCCGAAAGGTTCACCGCTGATCGGTAAAAAGGTTACGGATCTGATGAAGCCGGCAGAAGGCAGTGCCATGGTCACGTCGATCCTGCGTGATGTGAAGCGGGTGGCGCCGCTGCCGGATACGGTGATTGCTGAGGGGGATGTTATTCTGCTCGAAGGCGATCCGAAAGCGCTGGATGCGATTGTCAGCAACGGCAAGCTCAAACTCTCGGAAGACCGCGTGCCTTCGGAAAATGCCGGTTCGGCTGAAATTGAAGCCATTGAGGCGGTGATCGGCAAGGATTCCGCGCTGATCGGTAAGTCAGCACGCGGGCTTAATCTCTATGAAAATTACGATGTGAACTTGCTGGCGGTCAGCCGTCAGGGGGAGCGTATCAGCGAGCGTTTGCGTGAAGTTGTGCTGCATCAGGGCGATGTGGTGGTATTACAGGGGCGGCAGGGAATTTTGCCGCCATTGCTGCGTGAACTGGGCTGTCTGCCGCTGGCACGACGCACGATTTTGCTCGGCAGTGTGCGGCGTGGGCTGATTCCGCTGTCGATCCTGCTGGTTGCTATTATTGCCACGGCTTTCAGTGTGGTGCCGGTATCCATCGCGTTTTTTGCTGCGGCGGTCGCAATGGTGGTGTTTCGGGCTATTCCGGTCAGCGAGGTCTATTCTTCCGTTGACGGCCCTATCCTTGTGATGCTGGCAGCGCTTATTCCGGTGAGTGATGCGTTGCGTACCACCGGCGCAACGGATGTGATAGCGCAATGGCTGACGATCTTTGCCCAGCAAATGCCGCCTGCGGGCGCCTTGGCACTGATGCTGATCACGGCAATGGCGGTCACGCCGTTTCTCAATAATGCGGCGACTGTGCTGGTAATGGCACCGATTGCCACCAGTTTTGCTTCCGGTCTCGGTTTTAAACCGGAAGCTTTTTTGATGGCCGTTGCTATCGGTGCCGGTTGCGATTTCCTTTCGCC
>JAIRVW010000019.1 GCA_031253705.1 Brucellaceae bacterium | reverse complement strand
CTCCGGCACGGCACCGCCAAGCGGATGGTGATCCAGAACCACGACATCGGCACCGGCAACTTTCGCAGCGGTAATCGCTACAGCACTGTTGGTACCGCAATCGACCGTCACAATCAGCGATGCGCCTTTGGCAACCAGTTCCCGCATGGCATCGGGATTAGGTCCGTAACCTTCAAAAATACGGTCAGGAATATAAATGACATTCCTGATGTCATAGGCATTGAGAAAACGGGACAGCAGCGCGGATGAACAGGCGCCATCGACGTCATAATCGCCGAAAATGGCGACATTCTCATTGCGCTGAACGGCATCAGCAATACGTACGGCGGCCTGTTTCATATCCGTCAGGGTCAGCGGATCAGGCATCAGGGAGCGGATGCTCGGATTGAGGAATTCTTCTGCGGCTTCGAGTGCCACACCTCGTCCGGCCATAACGCGGGATACCAAATCGGGGATACCGTAATTCTGAGCGATGGCGAGTGCGGTATTGGCTTCCCGCAGGCTTAAACGATCAACCCATTTCATGCCCGTCGCAGAAGAACGTATTCCGAGAAACAAACGCTCACTCATATCCACGCGGGCAACTCCTATTCAGTATGTTCGTGTATTACAAAAGCAAAAGGCGACATTTTTCAATGTCGCCTTATAGCAGAATTTAATTGTCGTGCCACTGTCTGGACTCTGCCGTAGCAGGCAAACTAGCGCCGAGTTTAAAAACCGTCAGGTTGCGGCGAAAATGGTGGCTGTTTTGAAACCGGAGCGGAGCGTACAGATAGTACGTGAGCACCGGATTTCGAGACAGACGCCATTTGCAGACCAAGTTGGCGATTTTTACGAGAACTTGGACAGGTCCTGATGACGCGCTTTGATCTCACGCACTGTCTGCGAATGTGCACGCATGACGATGGTGTGGGTTTGGATGTAGTCGCGGGCAAATTTAACGCCGGAGAGCATGTTGCCATCGGTTACACCGGTTGCAGCAAACAGCACATCGCCTTTGGCCATTTCTTCCATCAGATAGACCTTATTCGGGTCGGTGATGCCCATTTTCAAAGCGCGGGCGATCTGTTCGTCCGAATTGAACTGCAGACGACCCTGCATCTGGCCGCCGATGCAGCGCAGAGCTGCAGCTGCGAGAACGCCTTCAGGCGCGCCGCCGATACCGATATAAATATCAATGCCGGTTTCATCAGGATTGGTGGTGTGCATAACACCGGCAACGTCACCGTCACCGATCAGACGGATTGCAGCGCCGGTTGCGCGTACTTCTTCGATCAGGCGTGCGTGACGCGGACGATCCATGATGCAGGCAGTAATTTCATTGACCTTAACGCCTTTGGCTTTGGCCAGAGCGTGCAGGTTTTCAGTGGCAGAAGCATCAATATCCACAACGCCGCGCGGATAGCCCGGACCAACAGCGATTTTCTGCATGTAAACGTCCGGTGCGTAAAGCAGGTTGCCTTTTTCAGCAATCGCAACAACAGCCAGCGAGTTCGGCAGGTTCTTGGCGCAGATAGTGGTGCCTTCCAGCGGGTCAAGCGCGATGTCCACTTCAGGACCGTTGCGGGTGCCGACTTCTTCACCGATATAAAGCATCGGCGCTTCGTCGCGTTCACCTTCACCGATAACTACAGTACCGGAGATCGGCAGACGGTTCAGCTCTTTACGCATTGCGTCAACAGCAACCTGATCCGCAGCTTTTTCATCACCGCGGCCACGCAGACGGGCAGCAGCCACAGCGGCGCGCTCGGTTACGCGAACCAGCTCAAGTGTCAGAATACGGTCGAGACCCTGCGGGGTCTGTTCTGCAGAATTGGCCATTTAAACAGTCCTAAATTCGTTATCGAAAGATATGCCTGCAATCCGGTATGGTATCTCTGCGCAACGGATACAAAACTGCTGTAGCCGATTATGATGACAGGGGATTGTCAGACATGGTCGCCATCTTTTGTCAAAATCGGGCTCTCCCTGCAAGAGACAAAGCAAGGCAAGTGAAAGTAAATCGATTATACTCGGTTGAAAAACCATCACATTTGAAAACGAATGATACCGGCAGTGTATTTTTGCGAAAATTCACTGCCGGTATCGCCCTTCATAAAACGCGCTTATGTCACCCTGCGGTCTGTGCGGCTTCTTCAAAAAACGGCTCGGGACTCTCGACTTCCACCAGCTTGTTCTTCACAATCTGCCAGAAACGGTTACCGGTATTGCGCACAAAACTGCGGTCATGGGAGACGAGCAAACAAGCGGCATCACTATTGAGCAATTCGGCTTCCAATGCCTCCTGCCCCTCAATATCCAGATGGTTGGTCGGCTCATCAAGAATATAGAAATTCGGATGCGTCAGACGCAGCACCAGCATGGCAAGCCGCGCTTTCTGCCCACCGGAAAGACGCGCAACCGCCTTTCCCTGCATATCAATATTCATACCGGCACCGGCCAGAAGCGAGCGTGCCTTCTGATCACCGATATCAAAACGACGGATAATGGTGTCCAGCGGCGTATGCTGATCATCCAGCTCGGACAATGCCTGATCACTATAACCAAGCACCAGTGACGGCGTGACTTTAAGCGCAGAGCTTTCCGGCTCTGCACCGGTAATCACATTACGCACCATGGTCAGCAGCCGCGTTTTGCCTGTACCATTAGCACCCAGCAGCACAATACGATCACCCGGATTGATCCAGAGACGACCGGTTTTATACAAAACCCGTTTATCCAGTGTGACCACATCGAGATTATCGATTACCACCAGCGCACGGGCATGACTGCTTTGCCCCGCCAGCTTAATAACACCGGCAGAGCGTTCCAGATGTGCAGGTTTAGCTGCATCTTCCAGTTTCTCCGCACGGTCTTTCAGCTGCTTGGTTTTAACCACCAGCAAATCACTGCCGGAATTGATGCCGATATTATTGAG
>JAIRVW010000404.1 GCA_031253705.1 Brucellaceae bacterium | reverse complement strand
GTGCGATGATCGCGATGTTACGCAATTGCATTGATTATCACTCTGAATAGGGGGTTGGGACGCCCAGGACAAAACCGAGTGAACGCCGCAGATAATGGGGCGCTCTTACAGGTTTTTCGTCAATTTTAAAAGGGGGAGGGCTGATTTTAGCATATCGCATATCTCAAACCTGCTGTGCACTGACTGCATAAAAACCTGTAAGCGCCGTTTTTGAAGAATAAAACGGCCGGAAAACACCGGCCGTTTGTGGTGTTAGAGCGCATTCCGAAAAGTGTGAAGCGGTTTTCGGATAGAATGCGCGGAAAAACAATAGCTAGAGCGGTTTCAACGATTCAACATTAACTGAAACCGCTCTAAAGCAGGGTTCCGGTGAGGAAAATCACCGCAACGCTGAAATAGATGATCAGTCCCATGACATCGACGAGCGTGGCGACAAAGGGAGCCGAAGCGCTGGCCGGATCGAGTCCGAGGCGCTGGAGAATGAATGGCAGCATGGAGCCGGAGACCGAACCGAACAGCACAATGCCGATCAGCGCGACGCCGATGGTAATGCCGATCAGCACCCAATGCTCGCCGTAATCATAGAGACCGGTTTTCTGCCAGATGGCGATGCGAACACAGCCGATCAGGCCGAGCATTGAGCCCAGTGCCAGACCGGTTGGTATTTCGCGCAGTGCGAC
The DNA here is from genome assembly GCA_031253705.1 of Brucellaceae bacterium. Taxonomy (GTDB): domain Bacteria; phylum Pseudomonadota; class Alphaproteobacteria; order Rhizobiales; family Rhizobiaceae; genus Pseudochrobactrum. Next base: position 1,836 of record JAIRVW010000404.1, on the reverse strand, counting down.
CCGCCACCAGTCGCCGAGCTTGAGGTCTTGCAGCGCAAGTGCACGGAACAGCAAAGAGGTAGCCTGCGAGCCGGAGTTGCCGCCCGAGCTCATGATAAGCGGAATGAACAGTGCCAGCACGATGGCTTTTTCCAGTTCCACTTCAAAATGCTGCATTGCACTGGCGGTCAGCATTTCACTCAGGAACAAGATACAGAGCCAGCCGCCGCGTTTACGCAGCATTTCAAAGAAACCGATCTGCATATAAGGCTTGGTGAAAGCCTCCATACCACCGAATTTATAGGCGTCTTCCGAGGTCTCCTCAGTCATGGCATCGAGTACGTCATCCACGGTAACAATACCGAGCAGATGATGCTGTTCGTCGACTACAGGGATAGCCAGAAGATCGTGTTTGCGGAACAGGCGGGAAACTTCTTCCTGATCCATCAATGGTGGTACGGTTAGCGGTGTCTGGTCACGCCCGACTTCCGCAATGCTGGCCTTCGGGTCTGCAATGATGAGACGACGCAGTGAAACCACATATTTCAGGATGCGTGTTGCCGGATCTTCCACATAAATGGCATAGACTGTTTCACGCGAGCGCTCGACTTGACGGATATGCGCCAGGGTCTGCTCTACAGTCCAGGTGGTTGGCACTGAGATAAATTCAGTGGTCATGAGACCGCCGGCTGTATCTGTCGGATAGCCCATCAGCTTTTTCAGATTGGCTTTGGTTTCCGCAGACAGGATTGCAAACAGCCGGTTGCGCGACGGCCAGTCCATATCATGGAAGATATCGGTGGCGCGGTCAGCGGACATGCCGTTCAGGATTTCTCCCGCATGGGCAGTGTCGAGGCTGTCGATAATCTGTTCGGCATAATGCAGTTCCGGCTGATCAAGCAGCAGGACGGCCTGATCTGTGGACACTGCGCGGAATAAAGCCACCTGATCGTCGAGATCAAGTTCGTTAATCAGCTCAACGGCATCGCCGGTGTGCAGCTGGCCAACCTGCTCAAGCAGGGCGGATATTGCTAGATTGGTTGTATCGAGGGCTGCACCATAGGTGCCGGTATTGTTGTTCATTGGTTTGCCTCTCTGTCGATCCGCCGTCATGACAGACCGTGACAAACCAACCGCCTTCTGCGATCAGGTCAGGGCTGCCGATGACGGCATAAACAATCGACTGTGACTGTCGCAGGGCATAAGAGTAAAACTCCGGTTAAAATCAGACCAACGGGTCTTCCCGTGCTTTTTGTGCTGTTGAGCGGGGGATGTCAACCCTGCCGGAGCGTATCCCGAAAAGTGGGAACCGGTTTTCGGAATAAGATGCGCGTAAATAAAAGTATAGAGCATTTCCAATAATCCAATCTAAACGGGAAATGCTCTAGTGGATTGAATTTGACGTTTGACTTCCGACCGACATCCACGGGATGCAAATGTCGGAATAAGACCACTCGGATCGCTTCTGTTTTCAAAAAGACCTGTCTGATTTTATCGTTGTTCAGAAATTTTAGGCGTAACCGGGTGTTCTATCGTCTGGCTCAGGGGCAGTTTGAACCTGTTCCACATGATATAGCTGATTAATGACAGTAATCCCATCAGCGGCAACAAAGTTGCCATAGCAATTACGGGATCGCCCATTGAGGCGGAGAGTATGCCGCCGACCAGACCGCCGCCCATCTGGAAAAAGCCCATTAAGGCCGAGGCCGAACCTGCAATATGCGGAAACGGTGCCATGGCCGCTGTGGTCATTTGCGGCGTGAGGAACGCGATACCCATCACATAGAGCCCCATTGGCAACATGACCCGCAAATAGCTCGGCTCATAAATGCGCAGCATGACAGCAAGCAGGATACT
>JAIRVW010000376.1 GCA_031253705.1 Brucellaceae bacterium | reverse complement strand
CTTCATACCGCCGGTGGGGAATCGCACCCCGCCCCGAGAACAACATCGCGCACTATTGCGCAACGCATATCTCTTATCGCCCTTAAACAGAGATGTCGAGTGGACAATGCGTTTCTGTTTTGCGTAACAATCTTGTCTCATCTCACTATGGATGATAGGGAAAAGCCGGTTCAATCAGGAGATTTATGCGCAGCAACTCAGAGCAAATGTTTTCCGCAGCCTTTTCAAAAAGGGCTGAAGGTTGAGTTGTGCCGTAATGGCGCGCATTAAAGTCTCTATGGACAAAAATTATCATGATACAAATACAGAATGAAATTCGCCCTTTCCGTGCAGAAGATACGGAAAGATTGGTTGCAATCTGGCTGGAAGCCTCGCGTTTTGCGCACGGCTTTCTGGGCGAGGAACGCCTGCAATTACAATCAGAGCAGGTGCGGGATATCTATCTGCATCAGGCTGAAAACTGGGTGATTATTGCAGACGGAGAGCCTGCCGGTTTCATCGGACTGATGGATCAGTTTATCGGCGGGTTGTTTATTGATCCGCATGTTCAGGGCAAAGGTCTTGGCCGTCAGTTGCTGGATCATGCATTACAATTGAAAAAATCTCTGGAACTGGAAGTCTATGCCCTGAACACGCAGGCGCATAATTTCTATCTGCGTAACGGCTTCATTGAAACAGCACGCGAGCCGGTGGATGCCGAGGGACTGCCCTTTGCCGTCATTCATATGCGGCGTGATACCTGACCAAATAAAAAAGCCTGCCGGAGCACTTCCGGCAGGCCTCTTGTGAAATTATGTGCGGGAACTTGTCCCGTCCGAAACAGGCTGATGAGCAATGATACTCATTGGCAATGATAATTATGGCAGGAAGTCGAGCCCGATCACACTCACGGCAATGGCCGTATTCAGCGTGATAATCATCATTGTATAAAGTATTGCGCTTTTGGTGATCTCAGTCATCTCACACCTCTACGCATCGGCCCCTTATCGATGCTCTGCTGGTTTCTGTTTGCTCACCAAATGTAACAGCGTGTAACCGGCCATGCAACCCGAAAGGGCTATTTTCTGCAGCTGCTCAGGATCAGATCAGGGTTTGAGCCTTGTTTTGCGGGCTTTGCAGAAGAGGGATGATCCGTGCCGCGATTGTAACAGAGCCATCACAATCCTTTGTTTTTTAAGTTGAAATTAAGGATGTTCGCACACGGTTTGTTGCCGGTGTTAAATTTTGTGACACTATATTTGTGCCCGTCAAAAAATATTGCGGCTATGGTCAATTCTGCGTGTAATCCGGTGCTGCCGGTTTATATAATGGCCATGATGAAACATATCTGACATTCAGGATTCGTATTGTGAACCGCATTATTCCGCTGGTTTTGGCCGTCGCGCTTTTCATGGAGCAGATGGATTCGAATGTGATTTCGACGTCTCTGGCGGCAATTGCACGAGATATCGGCACCAGTCCGATCGCACTGAAACTGGCACTTACATCTTACCTTGTATCTCTCGCGGTTTTTATTCCGGTCAGCGGCTGGATGGCCGACCGTTATGGCGCGCGTAATGTGTTCCGTGCTGCCATTGCGGTTTTCGTGATCGGCTCTGTCGCCTGCGCCGCATCGAATTCACTGATGAGCTTTGTGGTGGCGCGCTTCCTGCAGGGCATGGGCGGGGCGATGATGACGCCGGTTGGGCGTCTGGTGTTACTGCGCTCGACGCCGCGTAACCAGCTGGTCAATGCAATGGCATGGTTGGCAATACCGAGCATGGTCGGGCCTCTGGTCGGACCTCCGGTCGGCGGTTTCATCACAACCTATTTCAGCTGGCACTGGATATTCCTGATCAATGTGCCGATCGGGCTGGCTGGTATCTGGTTTGCCACCAAATATCTGCCGGTGCTGGATGTGCCGCTGCCGCGTAAGCTGGATTTCACCGGTTTTGTCTTGTCGGGGCTGGCAATGTCCGGTGTGGTCTTCGGGCTTTCCGTGGTCAGTCTTCCGGCGCTGCCGCCTGCTGTCGGCATTATCACGCTCGGCATCGGGCTGCTCTGTACAGTGCTTTATATCCGCCATGCAAAGCGGGTGGAAAATTCGCTGCTGGATTTGTCGCTGTTCCAGAACGATGTCTTCCGCATCTCTGTCACCGGCGGCAGCCTGTTCCGCTTAGGCATCGGTGCCATTCCGTTCCTGCTGCCGCTGATGTTGCAGCTTGGTTTTGGTCTTGATCCGTTTCAGTCGGGCATGATTACTTTTGTGTCGGCAATTGGTGCATTGCTGATGAAATTTGGCGCAACGCGGGTGTTCTCCCGCTTCGGCTTTCGCCGCTTGCTGATGTTCGGCTCTCTTGCATCGGCCTGTTTTATTATGCTGAACGGATTTTTCACGCCGCAAACGCCGATGACCGTGATCCTGATCGCATTGCTGTTCGGTGGTTTCCTGCGCTCTATGTTCTTCACCGGCGTCAATGCACTTGGTTTTGCGGAAATACCGGATGACAAAACCAGTCAGGCGACGCCGATCTCTGCGGTTGCCCAGCAGGTTTCCATTGCACTGGGTGTGGCAATGGCGGGTGTGATACTGGAACTGAGCACAATGATCCGCGGCTCAACACTGCAATTGCAGGATTTCCATATCGCGTTTTTCATTGTCGGCGGGATTTCCGCTCTGGCCTTCTTCTCTTTTGTCAAACTGAAGCCGGAAGCAGGGCAGGAGCTTTATGAGAAGAAATTCGCGCCAAAGGTGAGGAAGGTTCACTAAAATAATTGCAGGGCTGGAAACAAAAAAGCGCGGCTGAACCGCGCTTTTTTATTCGTTTATTTGAACGATTTTACTCTTCGCTGTCGTCATCCTGACGGCCTTTGAAATCGCGGGCGAGCAGATAAAGCTCAACGGATTCAGCGCGCGATGCAGGCGGTTTAACATGATGCACAGAGCGGAAATTCTGTTTCAGCATGGTCAGCAGGTCATTCTCCGTGCCGCCCTGAAAGGTCTTGGTGAGGAAGTGCCCGCCTGGTTTCAGAACGGAAACCGCAAAATGCGCAGCGACTTCACACAGATGCGCGGTGCGCAAATGGTCGGTACGGCGGTGGCCGGTGGTTGGTGCTGCCATGTCGGAGATCACCAGATCCGGCGCATCGCCCAATGCA
>JAIRVW010000369.1 GCA_031253705.1 Brucellaceae bacterium | reverse complement strand
TGGAAACAGCCGGTCAGAACCTGTCATGGCTGGAGATGGAGCCTTATACCGGCCGTACCCACCAGTTGCGTGTGCATGCGCTGCATATCGGACACCCGATCATTGGTGATCCGAAATATTTTGAAGCTGATATCAACTGGGATTTCCCAGGCGGCGTTCAGAACCGTCTGCATCTTCATGCGCGCCGTATCCGTATTCCTAATCCGGGTGGTGGCATGATTGATGTTTCTGCACCAATTCCGCCGCATATGGTGCAGTCGTGGAACCTGCTTGGTTTCGACGCGGATGCTGAACAGGACTGACAAAGCTAAGCTTCAATAACAGAGCCGGTAAACCGGCCGGATTGCGCTTGATACGGGGATAAAATGGGTAAGGTCGCAGGGAACGCAGTGCCGGTAATGGCGCAGGTGGCAACAGGATATGAGCGCCGTGCAACCATTGATACAATGGGTGTGGCGCTGATGTTATTCATCTGTGTGAGCTGGGGGATGAATCAGGTTGCCATTAAAATCGGCAATCAGGGCTTCAACCCGATGTATATGGCGGCGGCGCGTTCTTTTGTTGGTGGCCTGCTGGTTTTTCTCTGGTGCCAGTATCGCGGCATCACCTTGTTTCAGCGTGATAAAACGCTGATACCTGGGCTGGCGATTGGTCTTCTGTTCGGTCTCGAATTTGTGCTGATTTTTGCCGGACTGGATTTTACCAGTGCGGGGCGTTCGACGCTGATGATCAATACGATGCCGTTCTGGGTGGCGATCGGGGCGCATTTTCTGCTCGGAGAGCGTATTCGCCCGCTGACGATTGTGGGGATGATTATCGCCTTTGGTGGCGTGGTGCTGGTTCTGTCCGATGAATTATCCATGCCGGGCGAGAATGCGATCTATGGCGATCTGCTTTGCCTTGTGGCCAGTATTTTCTGGGCAGCGACAACGCTGGTGATCAAGAAGACCACACTTAGTGATGCAGCACCGGAAAAGACATTGCTCTATCAGCTGGTTATTGCCGCTATCGTGCCGATTGCTTTTGGCCCGCTGATGGGCGACGTGGTGCGCAATCCGACGATGCTGACTTATGTTGCCTTCATCTTTCAGGCGGCCTTTATTGTTGCCTTTACCTATCCACTGTGGTTCTGGATGATCCGCCGCTATCCGGCTTCGGCGCTTTCAAATTTCGCTCTGCTTATTCCGGCTTTCGGCGTTATTATGAGTGGCTTGGTGCTTGGCGAGCCGATGAGCTGGAAATTATTCGCAGCACTTGGTCTGATCGCAGGTGGATTATTCATTGCCAATTATGCGCAACGTATTGCAGTGCGCAAAGCTGCACAGCAATTTGATGCGCAAAATGCCGAACTGGCAAAAACATTGCAGGAAAAAGCGACAACATGAAACTTGTGCTGTTTGATTGTGACGGAACGCTGGTCAATAGCGGCGGCGTTATTCACCGGTGCATGGCTGAGATTTTTGCCAATGCGGGTTTGCGTATTCCGGAACTCAATGAAACACAGGAAATTATCGGACTGACGCTTAATCTTGCGATTTCACAGGTCTCCGGCATTCCGATGGGGGCTGAGGTCGAACATCTGACCGAGCAATATAAACAGCATTTTCGCAAAATCCGGCTGGAAGCGGATTTTGATGAACCATTATATGATGGTATTGCGGATTTAATTGACGGTTTGGCGCAGCAAGATGATATTTTGCTGGGTATGGTCACAGGCAAATCCCGTCGTGGTGTGGTCTCGGTGATGGAGCGCCATGGCTTTGAACCGCATTTTCTTGTATCACGCTGCGCAGATGATTGCCCGTCCAAGCCGCATCCGGCAATGGTGCTGGAATGTTGCCACGAGACGGGTTGCGATGTGTCGCAGACCTTTGTAATCGGTGACACGACTTACGATATGATGATGGCAGGCAGCGCCGGTGCTACAGCAATTGGTGTGAACTGGGGCTATCATAAGCCTGAGAGATTGAGTGAAGCGGGTGCCAGTGCGATTTTGCATCATCCGTCGGATTTGTTGGTTCAGCTCGCCCGCTGATTATGCGGAAGAGTTTTGAGCCGGAATATTTAGGAAATTTTATGCGCAATATTCTTGAAGATATCGAACAGGCGCGGCTCGATCATGAATCGATGCTGTCTGATCCTGATCCGGTTATCCGGGCACAGAAACAGATGCTGACACCGCTGCCAAAGCGTTTTTACAAGGATGTATCAGTAGGTGCCTATGAAGCGGGCGGCTTTGCCGTACTGTTAGACGGTAAGCTGGTGAATACGCCGCTGCGTAACAAGCTGGTGGTGCCTACTGAGACCGCCGCACAAATTTTGGCAGATGAATTCGCCCGTCAGGATACACATATTGATCCGAAGGATATGCCGGCAACGCGTCTGGTGAATACGGCGATTGACGGTGTGGCGGCAGAAATGCAGGCGGTGCAGGAAGAAATTCTGCGTTTCGCCGGTACTGATTTGCTGTGCTACCGCGCAGACAGCCCGAAGGAACTGGTTGAGCGTCAGCGTGAAAACTGGGATCCGCTGCTGGATTGGGCGGCAAC
>JAIRVW010000334.1 GCA_031253705.1 Brucellaceae bacterium | reverse complement strand
ATCCGGCATCTCAGCCAAGATGATCCGCTATTATGAGTCGATCGGGCTGATTGATGCAGCCGACCGGACAGCCTCCGGCTATCGTGTTTATTCCGACCGTGATGTGCAGAATTTACGGTTTATCCGTCAGTGCCGTGATCTCGGCCTGTCGCTGGAGCGGATCAAATTACTGCTCAATCTCTGGCGCAATGATCAGCGTGCCTCATCGGAGGTGAAGCAGATTGCGCTTGCGCATGTGGCCGAGCTTGAAACCAAGATCGCCGATATGCGCTCCATGGCCGACACCTTGCAGAAACTTGCGGATCGCTGCCATGGTGATAATGATCCAGATTGCGCGATTATCAACGCGCTGGCTTTGCAAAACCAGATGCTTGCCGGCAACAAACATGAGCACAGAAAAACCGGTGCCAAGAAATAAGCGCCGCCGGTTCAGACTATTCCTGCGCCTCCGGCAATTGCGGCAAAGGCAGTTGAATAATACAGATCAGCCCGCTTTTGCCCCAGATTTCCTTAAAACTACCCTGCATCTGCACATCAATACTCAGCTGTTTAAGCCGTGAACCGAAGCCGCGCTTGGATGGTTCCTGCGTAATTTCAGGGCCGTTTATTTCCAGCCATTCAATTGTCATGTCCGTCTGATGTTTCGACAGCCGGATTTCCACATGTCCCTGCGGCACCGACAAGGCACCGTGTTTGACTGAATTGGTCACCAGTTCATGGAAAACAAGGCTCATCGGCGTGACATGCCCAACCGGACACAACAGTGCATCACCCTCAATGCGGATACGCTCCTGATCGGCAAAACCATAGGGGCTTGCTAACCGGCTCAGCAGATCATTGAGTGAAATAAAGCGCTGCTTGCTCAGATCAGGCATATTCTTCTGATAAGTCAGCTCAAAAGCACCGGCCAGCGCCATCATACGCTCACGCATCTGGCTGACATAATCCTGCACATCCGTTTTGCCGCGGGCAGAAAGATTCATCAGGCTGATAATCACCGCAAACATATTTTTCAGCCGGTGGTTCAGTTCCTGCGCCACCACTTCGCGCTGTTCCAGCGCCATCTGCTCTGCCGTAACATTGACGATCAGGCCGAGAACAGACGCCCTGCCGCTGTCGGTATAAATCCGTCGCCCGATACCGGTCATCCAAAGCGGATGCGGCCCCTCATCATGAATACGGAATGTCTCGCGCACGATCTCACCGCTGTCCAGCGCATCGGTCAGCGCTTTTTCAACCCGCGGCTTATCTTCATCCAGAACCAGCGGCAGAAAATCCTCACTGAAATCAATAATATGTCTATCGCGGAATGCCAGCATATGGCTGGCGCGGCCATCCAGCGTCACCGCGGTGTTCTCAGGATTATACTCCCAGACGCCGATATTACCGGCATCCAGCGCCATGTGCAGCCGCAATTGCGCTTCAAGCAATGTTTGCTCTTTCATCCGGTTGCGCTTATCCGCTTCAACCAGCGCATCGCTGACTACATCCAGCTCATGAATACCGGAAACCAGCGGCTGCAGCGCCTGCGTATCCCCCACAGCCATTGCCTGTTCGGCAAGTTTTCTGACGGGGCGTGAAATTTTGCGCCCGAAGTAACCGGCGAGCAAAGCACTAAGCAATAAAGCACCCAGCAACAGCAAAATGAAATAGGCAAAGGCGACCCATACCGGCCGGTTCAGCTCAGAGCGATTAACACCGATAGCAATGCGCCAGCCGCTCACACTGGAGCGAATATAATAGCCGAACACCTGGTTGCCATCGAGAACCCTGCCGCCCCAATAGCCCTCCATATCTTTCGTATCAGCACGCAGACCTTCCGGTATCATTTCTCCGGCATAATCCTGACTGTTATTGCTGCGTGCGAGCACTTTGTCATGCTGGTCAACCACATAAGCTGTCCAGTTTTTATGCGTATCGCGCATATTCAGAATATCACTGATACGCTGCGCCTCCATGGTCAGCGCCAGATAATAATGCAGCTTTCCCTCAACGATCACCGGACGCAGCACAGTAAAATAATAAGGATCATTTTCATGGGCACGGGTAATACCGCTGACAAAAGACGGCTTTGCCACAGAAACACAGGCCAGATCCGCTTTGGTCATCAGCGGAATATGCGGGATTTGCCGGTTATCGGAAGAGAGCAGTAATTTGGCATCAGGATCATAGATCGTGATGATGATATTCATCTCGGCAGCCATATCCTGCAGGATCTTCTGCAAAATATCGAAACGGCCATATCTCAGAATATTAGAATAGCTGATAATTTCGGCCGCCCGCTGCAACCCGTAAATTTCACGATCAATGGTAATGGAAAGGGATTGCGTTTCATCCAATGTTTGATTTTCAATACGCGTTCTTTCCTGTAACACCAGCAGCCACAGAAAAAAACCAGACAGAAAGACCAGCGGAAGCAACAAACCCAGCGCGAATTGCGTAAGATTTCGCTTCAAACCCGCTGCCCCCCTGATCTGTCCTGTCCCCGCAGTTCTTTAAAACAGCGAAAACAGAACGATGGTCGTAATCTTTGATCAAACATAAAAAAATTATCTGATCATAGCAAGCAGGTAAAAATATAGAAATAAAGTAATTTCTAATATTGTGTTTCTGTAACCTGTTCCTTGTTCTTCTGCTCGGTACCGGCGTAAATTCCGGCACTCAGAAAAGGAAAGAGTTTTTCTTTGGAATAGGTATTACCGAACATCATGTCATATTGCACCTGACGGTAATCCTGCAAAATCTGCGGAATTTCCGGCTGCTGCAGCCAGCCTGCATGCGGCGTATAGTCTTTGTCCAGCAGCATATGACCGTCAATCACACTGTAATCCTGATGCACTTTGCCCAGAAAGCCGGTGTAATAAGGATGCTGCAGACCGGCCATTTCCAGCACATAAAGCGGCAGGAAAGACGGGCTGATTGTGCCGACACCACGCAGGCTATCGGTGCGGCTTGACCACAAAATCAGCGGGGTTTCATGCTGTGCCAGCATGTGATCCGCCGTATCGACACGGCTGGCCGTGCGGTTTTTCATGTACCCGCTCTCAATATAGGCGTCACCCAGCGGCGGCAGGTGATCCCCGAAGAACACGATGATCGTTTCACGCTCACGCTTCTTTGCCCAGTCCATCAGGCGTCCGAGATTGATATCGGCATCCTGCGCACCTTGCGCATAAGAACGGATTGTACCTTTCGACTCTTCGCTGACAGCACTGCCCGCATCGGTCACAACCCTTATTTTGCTGTCAGGATAACGGCTTGGCGCATAAGGGCCGTGCCCCTGCAACGATACACCGAACAAGAAGAGCGGTTTTTCAGCCTCTTCTGCCGCGCGGATAATCTCACCGGTAAATTCCTCATCGGATGCGAGATGGCCTTTTTTCGTCAAAGTCGGCAGATTTTCCTCTGACAGGAATTTATCAAAGCCGAAATTTTCATAGACCGAGCCACGGTTCCAGAACCACTGGCGGTAAGGATGCAGTGCACGGGTTTCATAACCCTGCTCACTGAAGAAAGACGCCAGCGACGGCACAGGACGACGCACATATTGCTGATAAGGAATACTGCCATAAGGCAGGAATGCATTGGAAAAACCGGTCAGCGCTTCAAATTCAACATTGGCAGTCATGCCGCCGAATTCCGGCGAAAACACATGGCCGGACTGATTGTTGCGCACATTTTTAATCGGGTCTTCATCAAAGGCAACGCCCGGCAGACGCGACGGATCCCAGAAGGATTCACTCATGATCACAATGACATCAGGCTTGTCATCATTGCGCGCCACAACAGGGATAATCGCATTACCATGTGCGGAAGACGATCCCGCGAGCAGATTGCCGTTCGCATCCGCAGGGAACAAATATTCCGCGATGCTCTCAATCCGCTCCTGCGAATAACCGCCGGGTGCCGAGACATTGGCCATCGGAATATTGAAAATAAAGGCCACAACCAGCCCGTTATGGGCATAGTTTTCCTTCTGATCCCACATCATCGGCACAATGCCCATGCGGTCGCGAATATAAGAGAAAGATGAATAGTCAGAAATACTGCCGAACCAGATCAGCGCCGGTAGTGCAAAAGCCAGACGCGCACCGCGTGCTGCCCAGCTGAGACGCGGCATTGAGCGGCGGAAAAAGCGCCAGCAAAAATAAAGTGCCGCAATACCGGCAAGGGATGCCAGCACAATCAGCACCGCATCAACCGGCCGGTCACGAACCAAAAGCGGCATCAGATCAATGACCTGACGGGTATAAAGCAGATCACTCGGATAGAGCGGATCGCCCAGATACATGCCCTTTTGCTGGCTGAACCATGCCAGTCCGAGCATAACGGGTGCAATCAACAGCACACCCTGCCACAACCGGCCAAACAGCCCGTCGAGCAGCATAAATGTTACGAAAACCAGAGCCAGCGTTGTCCAGAGCGGGCGATGCGACAGCGAGAAAAACTGCTGCCATGATGCGCTGTTGCCGCGCATCAGCCATTCCGTCAGCATCAGCACAGACACAGTGAGCGCCATCGTACCGGCAGTCGCAATCAGTGCGCGCCATGCCCAGTGTTTGCGGGCAAAAAATGCAGCAAACCGTGCAGTTCTTCCCGTGCTGACCGGCACAGCTTCCTGTGCAAATCCGGCATCAGAAAACGGAACAGCGTGCGTGGCACTATGGGTCGCAATATTACTCAAGGGATAACTTCCGGAATGTGCAGGAACCTTTCAGCCCCTGCCGCGTTACACCTTCGCACCGTTATTTTATTTACCTGCGCAAGCCGGTTTAACCGGCGCTCAGGAGGGATAATCTGACAGTCACTGAAGGTTCATAAAAACGTCACATAGAGCGTAGCTTTTAGGTAAACCGGCCGCATGACGCAAGATGCGGGAAAGGCGCAATTTTGCGAATTTCACAGGCAGCGGGTTTTCCGGACTGATACGCACGGGACAAAAGCGGCACAACAAATATTTCATTAAGTATGACAAAAAATTATCAGAAAAATACATCAGCATTTTCAATGAGATATCATTTTAACGCGCTGTATTCCCTTTGGAGCATCTTAAAAATTTTATCGCGCCGCTGTAATGTGGTTTTAAGATTTGTGATGAGTAGTATAGGCTCAATCCTGCGTGAATTCGGCCGTTCAGCACTGTCCGGCGCGATGTTTGCCAGTTAAAAGCCACGGAGCCTTTATGACAACGGTCCCTATGACACATCAGGCAGACTCATGGCCATTTATTCAGGCACCGCTTTCTGACAGCGATTTCCGCCTGCTCTTCACACAACATCCGATACCGATGTGGCTGTATGATCCGGTTTCATTGCAGTTTCTGCTGATGAATGATGCGGTCATCGAATTTTACGGCTATTCCGCAGAGCAAATGGCCAACATGACCATGCTCGATATCCGCCCCGAATGCGAATATGAGCGCATGTACGCCGCGATACAGGCCAATCATGATTTCGGCAAACCACAGATCTGGAAACATCTCAAAGCCAGCGGTGAAATTGTCGAAGTCGCCACCTATGGCCGGCGCACTATTTTTAACGGCAAACCTGCGATCCTTGTAATCATTCAGGATCAGACGGAAATCGCCAAAGCCCGCAATGAAATCAACCACACCCGCTCACTGCTCGACAGCCTGATCAAGAACCTGCCGCTCGGCATCTTCATTAAAGATATGCAGGATGACGGGCGCTATATTCTGTTCAATGAAGCCGCCAGCTCCATCACCGGCAAAACCGTGAACAATATCATCGGTAAAAAGGACGATCAGATTTTCAGTGCGGAAGATGCCGGCAATTTCATCCGGCAGGATCTTCATGTCATGGCCAATGACAACACATTGACCGTTGAGAATGAAATTATTCTTCAGGATCATGTGCGCCATGTCAGGGTGATGAAGCGCACCATTCCTGTCCAGAACGGGGAGAAACCGCGCTACCTCATCGGCCTGATGGAAGACATTACCGAGGAGCAGGCGTTACAGGCACATCTGACCTATACGGCCATGCATGATGCGCTGACCAATCTGCCGAACCGTGTCTATTTCTCTCATCACACTGCGGATTTATTTGCGGCGAATGATCCCCGTCAGGGCTATGCCCTTCTGTTTCTTGATGTGGATCATTTCAAACTGATCAATGACAGTATCGGCCATGCCGCCGGTGATGAACTGCTCTGTCAGGTTGCCCGCCGTCTCAGTGCCTTTTTACCGAAAAAGGATTTCATCGCGCGTCTGGGCGGGGATGAATTTGCAATTGTCCATCCGTTTGATGCCCATAATCCTGCACACCGGCAGGAGATCAGCCGCTTTGCCGAAGATATCACCGAACTCTTCCGCCAGCCGTTTCATCTGGAAGGCAATCCGGAATATGTCGGCTGCACCATCGGTGTCGTGCTCGCGCCCTATGACGGCACGGATATTGATACGCTGCTCCGCAATGCCGATCTGGCACTTTATGCGGCCAAAGCCGACCAGCGCGGGATTTATCGTTTTTACGAAAAATCGATGCGGGAAGCCGTGGAAAAGCGCCACCGTATTGCGACAGAGCTGCATCAGGCGCTGCAAAACAATGAATTTCTGCTGTTTTATCAGCCGATTTTCTCACTCACGACCGATCAGATTACCGGCTGCGAAGCCCTGCTGCGCTGGCAGCACCCGACACGCGGACTGGTGACGCCGGATGATTTTATTCCGATTGCCGAAGATACGGGCATCATCTCCGCCATCGGTGCATGGGTTCTGCAACAGGCCTGCACCGATGCGATGAAATGGCCGGAACATATCAAAGTATCGGTCAATCTCTCCGCCGTTCAGTTTAACGGGCGCGGGATGCTGGATATGGTGAAATCGGCACTGGATAACAGCGGATTACCGGCGGATCGTCTCGAACTTGAAATTACCGAAACCGTGCTGCTTTCCAATACAGAGCAAAATACCGCACTCTTGCTTGAACTGCGCAAACTCGGCGTGCGGATTGCCATGGATGATTTCGGCACCGGCTATTCCTCGCTCAACTATTTACGCACATTCCCGTTCGATAAGATCAAAATCGACCGGAGCTTTGTCTCCGATATTGATAATGACAAGCGCAATCTGGCGATTATTCAGGCGGTGGTTTCTCTGGGCAGCGCCTTTAATATTGTCACGACGGCAGAGGGCGTGGAAACACCGGAGCAACTGGCACGTCTTAAGCGTGAGCATTTTGGCGAAGTACAGGGATTTTTCACCGGAAAACCAATGCCGCAGCCGGAAGTCTGCGCGTTTATTTTCGGACACGCTCATTAAAATCGCCAAAATCACAATTAAAACAGCCAGATAACTTATTTCTCGATTTTTCGGATTTCGGCCTTGACCTTCCCATGATGGGAAGCCCTATCTTTCTTTCAACATCAGCAAAGCGCGCTCAAACAGCGCCTGACAATGACAAGAAAGGCAGGGCTGCATCAGGGATTTTGACGTCACCTGTTCCGGCTCTGAAAGCATCATGACCAATTCCTCTTCTTCCACTGTTCTGCTCTCGGTTGACGGCATGGGCTGCGGCGCCTGCGCGGCTAAAATTGAAAAAACAGCCATGGCGATTGAAGGCGTCAGCACTGTCCGTGTTGATCTGGCCAATAAACAGGCGATCATCGGCTTTTCGGCTCCGGCAGAGGCAACTGTGATTGCCAAAGCCATTGATGCCGCCGGTTACGAAACAAAAATCCTCAGCTAAGCAGCGGGAGATTGCACCATGACAAAACATAGCAACCCTGAACAGATACGCCCCGACCAGTCAGTTGTCACACTCGATATTGACGGCATGAGCTGCGCCTCCTGTGTCGGCCGCGTGGAAAAAGCGCTGCTGGCCGTCCCGAATGTCAGCAGTGCCTCTGTTAATCTGGCCACCCAGCAGGCAACTGTGCGCTTTGATGGCAAGCCGGATGCGGAACTTGCCGCAGAAGCCGTCAAAAAAGCCGGTTATAGCGCCCACATTCCGCAGCCGGCATCGCAGATGGTGCTGGAAGTGGACGGCATGACCTGTGCATCCTGCGTCGGCCGCGTTGAGAAAGCACTGCAATCCTCGGCAGGTGTGGCTGCGGCTTCAGTTAATCTGGTGACCAAGCGCGCCAGCATTACGCTGAGCGATCCGTCAGTTACACCGCAAATGCTGGCGGATATCGTTACCAAAAGCGGTTATCCGGCGCAGCCGGTGGCAAGTACAGCACCTGCCAGCGGAGCGGAGCGCCGCGCAGAGAAAAATGATGCCGAGATTAAAATTCTCAAGCGCGATGTGCTGATTGCCGGTGCGCTGGCATTGCCGGTTTTCCTCACAGAAATGGGCGCACATATCTTCCCATCTCTGCACCATCTGATTGACAGTACAATCGGCATGCAGAATAGCTGGTATCTCCAGTTCATCCTCACCACACTGGTACTGTTTGGTCCGGGTCTACGTTTCTTCCGCATCGGCATTCCCGCTTTGCTGCGCGGCGGGCCGGATATGAACTCGCTCGTGGCCGTGGGTACACTGGCCGCATGGGGCTTCTCGGTCGTTGCCACCTTCATGCCTTCCGTGCTGCCTGCCCAGACCGTCAATGTCTATTATGAGGCTGCAGCGGTTATCGTCACACTGATCCTGATCGGCCGGTTGATGGAGGCCCGTGCCAAAGGCCGTACATCTCATGCCATTGCACATTTGCTCGGACTTCAGGCCAAAACCGCTCGCGTGGTGCGTGACGGCGTTGCACAGGACATCCCGCTGGAAGATGTACGTGCTGGTGATCTGGTACTGGTGCGTCCGGGTGAGAAAGTACCGGTGGACGGCGAGATTACCGAGGGTACATCTTATATTGATGAATCCATGATTACCGGTGAACCGGTTCCTGCAAGCAAAAATATCGGCGATACAGTTGTCGGCGGCACGGTGAATAAAACCGGTGCTTTCACCTATCGCGCCACCAAAGTCGGTGCGGATATGGTGATCTCGCAGATCATCCGCATGGTTGAAGATGCGCAGGCCGACAAGCTGCCGATCCAGAATCTGATCGACAAAGTCACCACATGGTTTGTGCCTGCGGTTATGTTCGCTGCCTTTGTCACCTTCCTGATCTGGTTTATCTTCGGCCCTGATCCGGCTTTTACCTTCGCGCTGGCCAACGCCATTGCTGTGCTGATTATCGCCTGTCCTTGTGCCATGGGTCTGGCAACGCCGACCTCGATCATGGTCGGTACCGGCCGCGGTGCGGAAATGGGTGTGTTGTTCCGCCGTGGTGATGCCCTGCAAAGCCTGCGCGATGCCGATATTATCGCTTTCGACAAAACCGGCACGCTGACCATCGGCAAGCCTGTGCTGTCGCAGTTCCACACATTCGGCAATCACAGTGCTGATGACATGCTGGCCTTGGCAGCCGCACTGGAATCGCGCTCTGAACATCCGATTGCCACGGCTGTTGTACAGGCAGCTGAAGACAAAGGTCTGAAACAGCCGGAAGTCAAAGACTTTGAAGCCGTTCCGGGTTTTGGTGTCAGCGGTATAGTTGACGGTCAGGCAGTGCATGTCGGTGCAGAGCGTTTCATGAAAAAGCTCGGCATTGATACTGCAATTGGTGCAGAGGCCGCAGCGGCAATGACCGCCAAAGCGCAATCCGTGCTTTATCTGGCACGCGACAGTGCCGTTGTTGCTGCCTTCTCAGTGGCTGACGAACTGAAACCAACGACCAAAGCCACGATTGACGCCCTGCATAAGCTTGGCCTGAAAGTGGCAATGATTACCGGTGACAGTAAAGTCGTGGCCAATGCCATTGCCAAGGAACTGGGCATTGACGAAGTGTCAGCGGAAGTTCTGCCCGACGGTAAGGTCGAAGCGCTGAAGCGCCTTGCAGGCTCTGACCGCAAGATCATCTTTGTCGGTGACGGTATCAATGATGCTCCGGCACTGGCTGCGGCTGATGTCGGTGTGGCTGTTGGCACCGGTACGGACATCGCTATTGAAAGTGCCGATGTGGTGCTGATGAGCGGCGATCTGACTGCCGTTGTGGATGCCATTGCTTTGTCCAAAGCGACAATCCGCAATATCCGTCAGAACCTGTTCTGGGCGTTTTCCTACAATACCGCGCTCATTCCGGTTGCCGCAGGTCTGCTCTATCCGTTTTACAGCATCCTGCTCTCGCCGGTGCTGGCTGCCGCAGCCATGGCATTGTCCAGCATCTTCGTGCTGACCAATGCGCTGCGCCTGCGCAGTTTCACCAGTACACGTCTGCAATAAACAAAATAATGTCCTCCCAAGCAGATACTGTGAAGCAAAAGCGCCGCCTGTAACAAGGCGGCGTTTATCTTATCGCTACTATACTGATTTACTTATTGTTTTACAGAAATAACAGTGATCTTTCCTGTCAGAATTAACTGTATCTGTGCCGATTCATTTATTCTATCTTCAAATAAATGTGACGAAGCTCTTCCATCGAAGCTTAACTGAGCTATATTTTTCCCCATTCCATATAGAAGGGGTGCATTATGTTAATTTCCTTAACTGCCATCCTCTTTGCGTTCATCGGCATCGCACTTGGCTATGGTGGCATAAAACTCGCCCTGCTGGGCGGCAGCCTTTACTACATTATTACCGCGGCCGGTTTCTTACTGACCGCCTTTCTGCTTTTTACCCGCCGCGCTACGGCGCTCTGGGTCTATGCCCTGATCATTCTCGGTACATTGGGCTGGGCGATCTATGAGGTCGGCTTTGACTGGTGGCCGCTCGGCTCACGCGGGGGCATTATTGTGCTGCTCGGTCTGTGGCTGCTCTTGCCGCCAATCCGCAAAGCGCTCAGTCCTGCCAGTACAGAAATTGCACCAACCGTTGAGCAGGCACGCGCCGGCAATGCCAGCCCTTTGCCCTTGCTGGCGGCAATCGCAGCGGCGCTGATCGTTGCCGGTGTTTCCATCTCAAAAGACCCGCATAATCTTGACGGGTCTCTGCCGACAGAAGAAGTGACGGCCGCACCCGATACCGGCAATGCTGTGCCGGATGGTGAATGGCATCAATATGGCCGTACGCAATATGGTCAGCGCTATTCTCCGCTCACGCAAATCACACCTGAGAACGTGGCAAAGCTTGAACTGGCGTGGCAATATCGCACCGGCGATGTGCGCCAGCCGCAGGATGTGACGGAAACCACCTATCAGGTGACCCCGCTCAAGATTGAAGACACGCTCTATCTCTGCACCCCGCATAATATTGCCATTGCGCTGGATGCGGATACGGGCAAGGAAAAATGGCGCTATAATCCGGAGGTCAGCGCCAATACACAACGTCAGCATCAGACCTGTCGTGGCGTAACCTATTGGAAGGACCAGACAGTTGCCGCAGATCAGGCCTGCTATGAGCGGGTTTATCTGCCGACATCGGATGCGCATCTGATCGCGCTGGATGCCAAGACCGGCCAGATCTGCGAGAGTTTCGCCGACAAGGGCGTGCTCGATCTGACCCGTGGTATGAAATATAATCCATCCGGTTATTATTATTCCACCTCTCCGCCAACCGCGATTGACGGCAAGATTATTGTCGGCGGCGCGGTGAATGATAATTTCTCGACTGAGGAACAGTCGGGCGTTATCCGCGCGTTTGACATTCTCACCGGTCAGTTGTTGTGGAACTGGGATTCCGGCAATCCCGATGTCACCACACCGCTTGCCGAGGGCGAACATTACACAACCAACTCACCGAACAGCTGGTCAGTGTTCAGTGCCGATGAAAATCTCGGCCTGATCTATATACCGCTCGGCAATCAGGTGCCGGATCAGATCGGCATGGGACGCAGCGAGGCGGTGGAGAAATATTCCTCATCCATCACCGCTCTTGATGTGAATACCGGTCAGGTGCGCTGGGTGCGCCAGACTGTACATCATGATCTGTGGGATATGGATGTGCCTGCCCAGCCCGTGCTGCTCGATATCACCAACGACGGACAGGCCGTGCCTGCCCTGGTGGGGCCAACCAAACAGGGCGATATTTATGTGCTCGACCGGCGCACCGGCGAGCCGATTATTCCGGTGACAGAAGTCGAAGCACCGAAAGGTGCAATACCGGAAGATTTCTCGGCTCCGACACAGCCGCTTTCCGGCCTGACATTCAACCCGCCGCCATTGACGGAAGCTAATATG
>JAIRVW010000315.1 GCA_031253705.1 Brucellaceae bacterium | reverse complement strand
TCATGGGTAATGAAGAGAATGGCCGTACCGGTTTCACGCTGTAATTCACGCAGCAAATCCAGAATTTGCGCCTGAACGGTCACATCCAGCGCTGTTGTCGGTTCATCGGCAATAATCAGCTTCGGATTACAAGCCAATGCCATCGCGATCATAACGCGCTGGCGCATACCGCCGGAAAACGTATGCGGATATTGTTTCATCCGTGTTTCAGGGTCAGGAATGCGCACCTTGCGCAGCATTTCAAGCACAGCCTCACGCAAGGCAGCGCCTTTCAGCCCGCGATGTAAGCGGATAGCTTCCGCCAGCTGATCACCGATCCGCTGTACCGGATTCAACGATGTCATCGGCTCCTGAAAGATCATGCTGATCTGGCTGCCGCGGATGCTGCGCATCCGGTCTTCGGACAGCCCAAGCAATTCCGTATCACCGAGCCGGACAGAGCCGGTTGCGCGACCGGTTGCTTCCGGTAGCAGTCCCATAATCGCAAGCGAGGTCACGCTTTTACCGGAACCGGATTCACCGACAAGTGCCAGTGTTTTACCCGCTTCAATCTCCAGATTGAGACCATGGACAACAGGAACCGCACCAAAAGCAATATGCAGATCCCGAATAGACAGAACGGAATTATTCTTCATCACGATGCATCTTTCAAACGTGGATCAATCGCATCACGCAGCCCGTCGCCGATCAGATTAAAAGCAAGAACGAGCAGCAGAATTGCCAGACTTGGGAATAAGGCGAGATGAAAAGCGTTGAGAATATTGTCAAAGCCTTCACGCACCATGCCGCCCCATGTCGGCGTTGGCGGGGCGAGCCCCAGCCCGATAAAGGCGAGCGATGCTTCGGTACGCACAGCTGTCGCCATCCAGAGCGATGTCATCACCATCACTTCCGGCAGAATAGCAGGCAGAATATGCCGGAACAAAATGCGCGGCCCCGAGAACCCCATTGAGCGACCGGCCTGTACATATTCACGGTCACGCTGTGTCAGTACCGCTGCACGGGCAATACGGGCAAAGGCAGGTGTGGCGGTAAAAGCAATCGCTATAATAATATTGGTCAACGTTGCGCCCATCAGCGCTACCAGTGCCAGCCCTAGGATAAGCGAAGGAAAAGCCAGCACCACATCCATGATCTGCATGCAGATAATATCTGTACGGCCGCCCAGATAACCGGCCAGCATACCGATCAGCGTGCCGATAATGGTTGCTGCGGCAATCGCCAGCAGGCCGATCGTCAGGCTGTAACGCGCGCCCCATAACAGGCGGGAGAGAATATCCCGTCCGAAATTATCCGTGCCGAACCAGTTCTCAGAACTCGGCGGCATCAGTTGTTTGAAAATATCCTGCTCTGCCGGATCATAAGGTGCAAGAAGCGGTGCAAATATTGCAGCGCCGACCAGCAAAACAACAACCAGAATACCGATCCATGTCGAGAGCCCCAACCGGCGCAGAAACGGCATAACAGAGCTGAAAGCTGTCTTTTCATAAGATGGGGAAAGCGTGCTCATTTGTACTGAATCCTCGGATCAAGCAGGCCATAGGTCAGGTCTGTCACAAGGTTCACGATCACAACCATAAAGGTGTAAACAACGATCATGCCCTGCAGGAGTGTGTAATCACGCTGTGTCAGGGCAGACAAAATCAGCTTGCCCAGACCCGGACGCGAAAACACAATTTCCGTCAGAACCGAATTGCCGATCAGAATACCGAGATAAAGCCCCACAACGGTTGCAATCGGCACAAGGCAGTTGCCCAGAGCATGTTTCCAGACCACGCTATATTGCGATGCACCTTTGGCACGTGCAGTGCGCACATAGTCCTGACTCAGGACTTCAAGCATCGCTGAACGTGTAACGCGTGTAATATAGGTCATCATGATCAGGGCCAGTGCCAGCGTCGGCAGCGCCATCTGCCGCAAGCGCTCCAGAAGATCTCCTGAACCGCCAGCGCTGATCACCGGAAACCATTTCAGCTGAATTGCAAACACCATCAGCAGCAAAATGGCAGCAACAAAAGCCGGTAGTGACAGGCCAAGCAGCGAAATAAAGCGGATGATATAATCCGGCATTTTATTGCGCTTTACGGCCGCCCAGACACCGGCAGGCACCCCGAGAACCAGCCCCAGCGCCAGTGCCGCAATGGTCAATTCCAGCGTATAAGGCAGAACATTGAGAATTTCTGCCGAGACCGGCCTACCGGTAATCATCGAATTGCCCAGATTGCCCTGCAGGGCATCCATCAGAAAATGGCCGTACTGAACAAGAACCGGCTTATCCAGACCAAGCTTCTGATGTACCGCCGCAATACTGGCAGGACTTGCCTGATCACCAAGCAAGACCAAAGCCGGATCACCGGGCAATATTCGTACAAGCAAAAATACCAGCGTTAATACGCTGAACAGAGTTATGGCCGCAAAGCCAAGTCTCCTCGTCACAAAAGACAGCATCTCCCCTCCGAGATTCCCGTCACCGTGAATGCAGTTAATATTTTTCTGTCCCCATCCGGCCGGTGCACGGCCGCGGGTCATTTCTGTCAATTCATGGTCACGATTTATGTGTTCTCCTCGCCGCTAATGACAGACAAAAAATTAGTTTCTGTCAAGATATTTCTTTTAACGGAATTATATTTTATAATTATTCTGATTATCGGAATATAGGATTCTTTATGGCGACAAATAATTCATCCTCAAATGCCAGCCGTGCTTTGGATATTTTGCTTTTGCTTGGTGATTATGGTGAAGACGGCGCTGCACTGGCCGAGATCTCTAAATCCCTGAATGTGGCCAAATCGGCAGCACACAGAACCCTGATGGCACTGACCGAACAGGGCTTTGCTGAACCTGCGGAACGTTATGGTCATTATTGCTTAGGTTCAGCAATTTTTCTGCTGGCACAACGCCAGCAACGGCTCACGCCGCAAATTCAGAAACTACAACCCGGCATGACGGAATTCACCAAGAAAACCGGATATACCACCTATATTATCGCCCAATCGGGCTTTGATGCTGTCTGCGCCGAAATGATCAGCCGCTCCATTCTGCCACAGCAGCAATTCGGCATTGGCGAAAGAATACCGCTGGGCATTGCCGCCGGCAGCGTGGCACTCATGGCGACATTACCGGAAGCCGAACGTGAAGCTGTTTTTCAGGCAAATGCAGAACGCTACAGCCAGTATCCTGCAGTACGCCATGTCGATGTTGACGTAATAAAACAACAGGTTGATGAGGCTCTTGAGCGTGGCTATGCCGTCAATATGGGTTATTTTCTGCCAGGTGTCGGCGGGTTGGGTCTGCCCTTACCGCGACCGAATCCGTTTCGGGTCAATGTCGCTATTTCTTTCAACATCCCGCTGGAAAACATGAAAGACGATATTATCGAATATCATATCAATCTGCTCAGGGATTGTCTCGGCAGCGCCACCTGATTGTTCAGGGACATTCTCAGCCGCAACGGTACAGATTCACATACCTGACATTGTGTGTTTTGTGGTCGGACGGCCACAAAACTGTTCCGCTCATCAAGCTGAATCGCGATTAGAAACATCACACAGAGAGATCGTGTGCATCAGATAGATTTTACAGTGAAATCAAGGGGTTAGAGTGGTGCCCGGAGACGGATTTGAACCGCCGACACGCGGATTTTCAATCCAAGCCTGCCCCTTTAAAAACAACGGCTTATCCTGCAAATAACGTAAAACCGACTACCAAAAATCAAGCACTTAGCAGCGATTTGTCAAATTTGAATGATGGGGTAAAAACAGCCGCTCTATGGCTTTCCGTGCATCGTGAAGAATGCAAGACCGCGATCATTCCATTTGTCCGCAAGCGCTTCTCTTTGACCATTCTGGAAGCAATTGAAGCCCTTAAAATCGGCCATAGGCTGAGCGTGGGAGGCAACCGCTAATGGCTTCCCTCCTCCAAAAGAATGATATTCTGTTCGCGCATAAGGCGCTGAACATGATTGCCGGTCTGTCTGCCAATGCGCGGCGTGTGGCTGGTGCGATCATTGATCACTTCAACCGTAAGACTGGCCAATGTGATCCGAGCGTTGAGCGGCTGGCAAAACTGTTGGGCATTGACAGGGCAACTGTGCTGCGTGCCACGGCTGAGCTTTGCAGCGGCAAATTCGGTCTGTTCCAGAAAGCCAGTCACGGAGGCAAATTCAACACTGCAAGCTATGTGCCGTGCTGGGATGTTTTCCGGTCGATTGTTACCGGCTGGGATGATGGAATGAGGGCTGACAAGCGCGTGAAGAACGTCGCAAAAACACAGCCGAGAACGTCGCAGAACTGCGACGTTGATGGTCGCAAAACTGCGACACAAACCAATCTTAATAACCAATCTAATAAACCCTTAGACGTTGAACCAGTTGAAACGCAGGCCGTGAAGCCTTCCAACTCAAAGCCTGTGGAAGCCTCGCAGGGGCTTGGGAAAAGGAACGAGCAGCCACGGCAGCGATCCATGCTGCTACCACTGCGCGGTGGCAATCAAGCCTCACACAGTCAGGCGGCGCGTACTGGGGCAGAGCGGCGCTGGAACAGCGATTTGAACCGGCTGGACAGGTCGCTATCTGCAAGGGTGATGCTTGGCCTTGGTGAGCGACCGGACGTGTACGATGCGGCCACGGAAGCAGAACTGCAACGAAAAGGCGCTGGCCTGTCCTATGCACTCAAAGC
>JAIRVW010000253.1 GCA_031253705.1 Brucellaceae bacterium | reverse complement strand
TGATTGTCTCCGTCATCAGAAATATCCTTCCCGCTTTTTCTTTTCCATGGAACCGGCCTCGTCACGGTCGATCAGCCGCCCCTGCCGCTCTGATGTGCGGGTCAGCAGCATTTCACCAAGGATTTGCGGCAATGTTTGCGCCTGCGATTCAATCGCCGCGGTCAGCGGATAGCAGCCCAGCGTTCTGAACCGCACCATACGGGTTTCGATCTTTTCCCCTTTGCGCAATTGCAGCCGCTCATCATCCGCCAGAATAAGCATATTATCGCGCTCAACCACCGGACGGGGCGCTGCAAAATACAGCGGCACAATCGGGATATTCTCCTGATAAATATAGTGCCAGATATCGGCTTCCGTCCAATTGGACAGAGGAAACACACGGATCGACTCAGCCTGTTGAATGCGCGTATTGTAGATATTCCACATTTCCGGCCGCTGATTTTTCGGATCCCAGCCATGGGTCGCATTGCGGAAGGAAAACACCCGCTCTTTGGCGCGGGACTTTTCCTCATCACGCCGTGCGCCGCCGAAAGCTGCATCAAAACCGTATTTATCCAGCGCCTGCCGCAGAGCTTGCGTCTTCATCACATCCGTATGGACATTAGAGCCATGGGTAAACGGATTGATCCCCGCCTCGACACCCTGCGCATTGATATGCACCAGCAAATCGAGCTTATGCGCCTTGGCCTGCGCATCGCGAAAAGCAATCATTTCCTTAAATTTCCACGTCGTATCAACATGGAGAAACGGAAACGGCGGTGGTGCCGGATAGAAAGCCTTGCGCGCCAGATGCAGCATAACGGATGAATCTTTGCCGACAGAATAGAGCATCACCGGCTCTGCAAAATTTGCTGCGACCTCGCGAAAAATATGGATCGCTTCTGCTTCCAGCCTTTGCAGATGCGTCAGCGGTGCTGAAACCGGTCGAGTTTTCCTGTGATGCAGATCATCCGAAACAAGCGGCACAAGATCCGCCACATGCAGTGCAAGGCTCATGCTAAAATCCGTCTTTTGTCCGGCAGATAATCTTCAAAAACGAAAACGCTGTTCCGGAGAGGAAACATGCGCATCATCATGACGAAAGACTGCTGACGTGAGAAAGGATGATATCTTGAAGTTTAACGGTGAATGTCATTTTCATTGCGCAAGCGCTGCCCGCGATGGAATGGCTTTCTCCGACGCGGGAAATCCTGATTTTCACCGACATACATTGTGCTTTTGTCTTGCGCACCGTCTGCCGCTCAGCATAACCTGCCCGCCGGAGAGCAGACGGGGATGATTTATGGAAAAGACAGCTTGTGTGATTGCCGGTGCCGGTGTTGTCGGTCTGGCCATTGCCCGTGAAATGGCAATGCGCGGCTTTGAAACACTTGTGCTCGAAGCCGAGCATATGATCGGCACGCAAACTTCATCCCGCAATTCCGAAGTGATCCATGCAGGAATTTATTACCAGCCCGACAGTCTGAAAGCCCGTTTCTGCGTTGAGGGCAAAGAGCGCCTTTATCGTTACGCTGAGGCGCAAGGCATTCCGCATAAACGCTGCGGTAAGCTGATTGTCGCCACATCTGAAGCCCAGCACAGCGCCTTAGATATGATTGTGGTACGCGCACAAGCCTGCGGCGTGCATGACCTGCAAAGACTGACGGCCGCTGAAGCACAAGCACTGGAACCGGCAGTGCAGTGTAGCGCAGCTCTATTTTCCCCCTCCACCGGCATTATCGACAGCCATGCACTAATGCTGAGCCTGCAAGGGGATGCAGAAAATCACGGTGCGGCCATTGCCTTCAATACGGAAATTTTGCGCGTTGAGCAGATTGGCGGCGGTTTTTCCATTACCACCCGCGACCGTGAAAGCGGCGAGGAATTCAGTCTGGAGGCCGAACGCTTTATCAATGCTGCCGGTCTTGGTGCGCAGGCAATTGCCGAAACCATCAACGGACTGGCGCCGGAGTTCATTCCGGCACTGCATCTTGCCAAAGGCAATTACTTTTCAGCTGCTGGCAAAAACCCGTTCTCGCACCTGATCTATCCGGTGCCGGTTGATGGCGGATTAGGCGTTCATTTGACACTTGATCTCAACGGGCAAATGCGTTTCGGCCCTGACGTGGAATGGCTGGAGCAGGTCAGCCCGCAGACAGGTCTTGATTATTCGGTTGACCCGCAACGCGGTGATGGCTTCTATGCCGCGATCCGCCAATACTGGCCGGAACTGCCTGATAACAGCCTGCAGGCAACCTATAGCGGTATCCGTCCGAAACTGAGCGGTAAAGGCGGAGCAGCAGCCGATTTCCGGATTTCCGCACCGGATGAACACGGTATTTCCGACCTGATCAATCTGTTCGGAATTGAAAGTCCGGGACTGACTTCCAGCCTTGCCATTGCAGCCTATGTGAACACACTCATTAAATGAAAAAGGCATAAATACCTTCACGGTATTTATGCCTTATATCTCAGAATGCACCATTGCCGGACGGGAATTCCGGCAAGTTGCACGCATCCGGGATTATTTCTTAGCGTGCTTAGGAGCAGCTTTCTTCACAGTGTGCTTGGAAGACTTGTGCATACCGGTTGACTTAGCCTTCACAGTTTTGTGGGCAGCAACTTTCTGAACAGCTGGCTTGTGGGACTGAACAGCAGCCGACTGATGAGCAACAGGGGCAGCCTGTGCAGCAACCGGAGCGATCATGCCAAGAGCAGCAATTGCGAGAATAAAGCGTTTCATAATGAGTGACCTTTTAAGCTGCAGACACCGGTATCCTGTTGAAACTACTCAACAATATCTATGCCGGTGAATCTGGTGCAATCCATTGATTGCGCAGCCTGAATATCGCTCAGTGAACCTGAACGGCACATGAACAAGTTTTATAAA
The DNA here is from genome assembly GCA_031253705.1 of Brucellaceae bacterium. Lineage (GTDB taxonomy): Bacteria > Pseudomonadota > Alphaproteobacteria > Rhizobiales > Rhizobiaceae > Pseudochrobactrum. Next base: position 1,593 of record JAIRVW010000253.1, on the reverse strand, counting down.
AGCGTGCAACAAATTGCGAAATTAAAAAAACATCTTATAAAAGTATTATATGCAGGAAAGGCATAAATACCTTATGATATTTATGCCTTATAGCCTGAATAAAATGCGTTCAGGTTTTATTTCATCTGCTGCTTCGGTACAGATTTGCTGTTGTCTTTTGAAGCAGGTTTCAGCTTATCTGCAGGTTTGGCAGCTTTCGCAGTATTATTCTTATCCTTCACAGTGCCTTTACCTGTATCTTTCTTCTGTTCCGTTTTCGGAGCAGCTGGCTTAGCAGGCTGTGTCTTCTGAATCTGGGAAGGTGCGGAAGAAGGGTTTGCAGTCTGAGCAAAAGCAGGAGCGGCAAAACCAAGAGCAACAACAGCAATCAATAAACGTTTCATGTTAAATACCTTCAATAATAAAATTAAACTCAATTTAGTTAAAAAATTAAAAAACAATAAAATATAATAAATATGAAATATAATTCAGTTTAAAATTTTAAAATAATAATTACCTGTTTGAATATTTATTCACACCAGTGCGTTTCCGCCCATTCTTCGCCTTCTTTTTCGAAGTTGAACTCTTCTTACTGACAGATGATGCATTTTTCTTAACGGACGGGGAGTTTTTCTTAACAGCGGTCTTCTGAGCAGATGACTTGTAAGATTTCGCAGTTCCCGAAACCGCTGCTGATTGTGCAATTGGTGCCGCCTGAGCAACAACCGGCGCCATAATTGCAAGAGCAGTAAAAGCAACAATTAAACGTTTCATAAATTTCCTTTCAACTCAAAACCACCAAACAAACAACTGGCAGTTACCAAACACATTAAAGAACAAATATTCGATAATGTATTTAGTTTTTACTACGTATAAAATGAATGTTAAATGAACATATAATTCATAAACACTCATTTACTACATTAAAGAAACTTATTTACTTTAAGTAATATACAATCTCACTCGGGAATATAATTTAAAATCGGACCAAGCCAGCGCTCCACATCCGTAACCGGCATGTTTTTACGTGCAGCATAATCTTCCACCTGATCGCGTTCGACTTTTGCCACACCGAAATAATAGCTGTCGGGATGCGAGAGATAGAGACCGGAAACCGAAGAACCAGGCCACATCGCATAGCTTTCCGTCAGCTCCACTCCCGTGGTTGCCGTGGCGTCCAGCAGGCGGAACAGAGTCGTCTTTTCTGTGTGATCCGGCTGAGCCGGATAGCCCGGTGCCGGACGAATACCCGCATAAGGCTCGCCTACCAGCTGCTCGGGCGTAAAGGTCTCATCCTTCGCATAGCCCCAGAATTCTTTACGCACCCGTTCATGCATCGCTTCTGCAAAGGCTTCCGCAAAACGATCAGCCAGTGCTTTAACAAGGATTGAGGAATAATCATCATTGGCACGTTCAAAACGCTCGGCAATCGCCACTTCCTCAATACCGGCAGTGACCACGAAACCGCCGATATAATCGGCCTTGCCACTATCCTTTGGTGCAACAACATCCGACAGTGCTACATTCGGACGGCCGTCGCGCTTCGATAATTGCTGGCGCAACGTGTAGAATGTATCCGTATGCTCGAGACGGGTTTCATCCTTATAGAGATGA
>JAIRVW010000233.1 GCA_031253705.1 Brucellaceae bacterium | reverse complement strand
GATCCGGCATAGGACTATTGGTGATCATCTGGTCAATATTGGTCTGATTATTCATAACATATCTCTTTCACGGGCTGCAAAACTTGCGCCACAAATCAGATACGGCCTGCAAGCTGTTTACAAACCTGCAAGCCGTAAATGTGTATTTAAGGCAGGATCAGCGGAAAACCAATCCTGAAGTTAGTGTATAGATAAGAAGCGATCAGCGTCCTTCAAGGCACCAGGTCAAAATCGCCTTCTGCGCATGCATGCGGTTTTCCGCTTCATCAAAGACCACCGATTGCGGGCCGTCGATCACATCATCCGTGACTTCTTCGCCGCGATGCGCCGGCAGACAGTGCATGAACAGCGCATCCTTATTGGCTTTCGCCATCAGATCCGCATTCACCTGATACGGCATGAAAACATTATTGCCGCGTGCATTATCTTCCTGTCCCATCGACACCCATGTATCGGTCACGATGCAGTCGGAACCGGACACAGCCTTTTCCGCACTGGTGGTCGAGAAGATTTTAGCACCTTTTGCATTTGCCCAGTCGAGAAACCGCGGCAGCGGTTCACTGCCCGAAGGAGTGGCAATATTCAGACGGAAATCAAACTGTGCCGCTGCTTCAATAAAGGAATGCAGCACATTGTTACCGTCACCGCTCCATGTCACGGTGCGGCCTTTGATCGGCCCGCGATGTTCTTCAAAGGTCAGAATATCAGCCATGATCTGACACGGATGGGTATCATCGGTCAGAGCATTGATCACCGGCACGGTCGCATGCTCGGCAAGTTCGAGCATGCGGTCATGGGATGTGGTACGGATCATAATGGCATCGACGAAGCGTGACAAAACTTTAGCAGTGTCCGCAATGGTCTCACTGCGGCCAAGCTGCATTTCCGAACCGGTCAGCATGATTGTTTCGCCGCCAAGCTGGCGCATACCCACATCGAAAGAGACGCGGGTTCGCGTTGACGGCTTTTCAAAAATCATCGCCAGAACTTTGCCGTCGAGCGGTTTATCGCGCTCACCGGCTTTTAATCGTTCTTTGCGGGCACGCGCTTCATCGAGGATGAAGCGCAGGTCCTGCGGGCTGACTGCAGAGAGATCGGTAAAATGCTTTAAAGTCTTATCAATTGCCATTATCAGTCACCGTTATGCAGGAGCTTTTGAAAGCTTCGCTGCAACCTTTTCAATCCGGTTCAGGGCTTCACGCATGTCATCAGCTGTCACTGTCAGCGGTGGCAGCAGACGCACAACATTGTCACCGGCACCAACGCTGAGCATATGTTCAGCGCGAAGACCGGTAATAACATCAGTATTCGGAACAGCGCATTTGAGGCCGATCATCAGACCCTTGCCGCGCACTTCTGTGAAGACATCCGGATAGCGGTCGATGATCGACGCCATACCCTGACGGAACTGCGATGCCATTTCATTAACATGGTCAAAGAAACCATCGGCCAGCATCACATCAAGAACAGCTTCGCCGACAGCCATCGCCAGCGGATTGCCGCCATAAGTCGTGCCATGCACGCCCGGTACCATGCCCTTGGCAGCTTCAGCTGTTGCAAGGCAGGCGCCCATAGGGAAGCCGCCGCCGATACCTTTAGCCGTTGCCAGCAGGTCAGGCTTAATGCCTGCCCATTCATAAGCATAGAATTTGCCGGTACGGCCGACGCCGGTCTGCACGTCGTCCATGATCATCAGCAGGCCGTTTTCATCGCAGATCTGACGGATCAGGCGCATGAATTCAGTCTGAACGGCACGCAGACCGCCTTCACCCTGAACAGGCTCCAGCAGGATAGCAGCGGTTTCCGGTGTGATCGCAGCGCGCAGAGCGGCTTCATCACCGAACGGCACCTGATCAAAACCTTCCACTTTCGGGCCGAAACCTTCGAGATATTTGGCCTGACCGGTCGCGGCAATGGTTGCTAATGTGCGGCCGTGGAATGCGCCTTCAAAGGTGATGACGCGGAAGCGCTCAGGCTGACCATTGGCGAAATGATAGCGGCGTGCGGTTTTAATCGCACATTCCAGAGCTTCGGCACCGGAATTGGTGAAGAAGACTTTATCGGCAAATGTATTGTCGACGAGGCGCTGACCAAGACGTTCCTGACCCGGCACTTCATAAACATTGGAAAGGTGCCACAATTTGGCAGCCTGATCCTGAAGTGTCTTAACCAGATGCGGGTGGCTGTGGCCGAGTGAATTCACAGCAATACCGGCTGCGAAATCGAGATAGCGCTCACCGCTCTCTGTAATCAGCCAAACGCCTTCCCCTCGCTCAAAGCGCAACGCTGCACGATTATAGGTGTCGTAAAGCGGGTGCACATTTGCAGTCGTCATGCCAATAAGGCCTCCAAAGCCTTTAAATTATAGCGGGCATCATCACCATTCTTCGCCGGTCTCCGTGAGTTTCTTTCAAACTCCCATCCAGAGAAGCGGTTGTTGCGCGCAGATGAAATCAAAAAGCCGCCCTCAGGGCGGCTCGACAATGCACTATTGTTCGCCGACATTTAAATGTCAATCAAAGACCGTACCGCGAATGCCGGAAACACCGGCTTCAAAATGTGCAAAAATGTCGCTGACAGGCAATTGCACATTTCCGCCGAAAGCCTTAAAGCTGCCCTCAGACTGCGGGCGTACAGAATTTTAAACGCAGGTCTGATCAGTTTCCTGACCCTTGGCCATGAAATAAACGCCTGAGTGTTGCATGAAAACCTTGTAATTAAAAAAAACCGGTCTATTAAATGCCCGCTGATCTCCAAGGTTGGGGAAAACCAATTCAGCACCGGATGCCGTGCTTGTCACGGAGTTCATGCTTAAGGTAGTTTCATATTAAAGTAAGACTAGATTTAGTGCGGCAGCGCCAGCTGTCCGGTACATATGGTGCCTGCTTGGACGGCCCCGCAAAAACGAACGCCGGACGCTATAAAGATTATAAAGAACGGAGCCTGAGCCACAATGAACTGGACAGATGAACGCGTCGAGCTTCTCAAGAAGTTGTGGAGTGAAGGTCTGAGTGCAAGTCAGATCGCAGCCCAGCTGGGTGGCGTAAGCCGTAATGCGGTGATCGGAAAAGTGCACCGCCTTAAACTCTCCGGACGCGGCAAA
>JAIRVW010000196.1 GCA_031253705.1 Brucellaceae bacterium | reverse complement strand
TCGATTGCCACCCGTCAGGAACCGACCGGCCGCACCAAAGGCTGGAGCGCCGATGTCGTGGCAGTCGCAAAGCGCCAGCTCAATGCAGGTGAAATGCTGGACGGTGAAGGCGGTTACACCGTCTATGGCAAAGTGATACCGGCAGCAACGTCCTCCAGACTGGATGCCGTGCCGATCGGTCTCGCCCATGGCATGAAGCTCAAAAACAACATCGCCGACGGTCAGATCGTCTGCTGGTCCGATGTCGAATATGACGCGAATGATGTCACCATCAAATTGCGCAAAGACATGGAAAAGCAGTTTCTGACCACCGTCTGATCGAGCGCAACGAATAGAATGCCCTGCCCCGTCTCTGAGGAGATGACGGGGACAGGCTGTTCCATAAAAGAACCAGAGGATATCAAAATGGCTGCTGAGATTTTAGGCGTAAAACTCGATAACGGCACCCGCATAACCCATGGCAGCGGTGCGAATGTCAAAGTTCCGCTTGAAGGTTTTCCGGTCACCATGCATGAGCTTTATACCGGCCATGATGACGGCGAAAAACTGTCCTTTGAAGGACAGTTCGGCTTTATCGAATTTCACACCGACTGCCGGTTGCCGCGTCATATTCATATGATCCGCGATGCGCAAAGCGGTGAGCTGAAAATGCTGCCGGAACGCATTCTGGTGCTCAACGGCGTCGGTATCACTGAATTATGCGGTGAATATTTCGTCGTTGCGCCCGGCAGTCTTGTCGATATTCCGGTTGGTGTGCCGCATACGTGGAATGCCTGCCCGGCGGGAATTAAATTACCGGACGGCACCGTCTCTGACGGCACGTTCACCATGATCTATAATTATTCAGAACAGACAAGTTTCTTTCCGACAGAACAGACTGAACTGCTCTCCAAGGCAGATGAGTATGTTGCCTATGAAGGAGACCTGCAATCAATCCGTTTTCCGGTTCTGACAAAAGAAGACGTTATCAAAAAAGCTAAACTGGTCTGGAACAAAGAGTTGCTGGGAGGCCTCGAACTCGCCTGACCACCAATTGAGCCGCCGGTTCTGAACCGGCGGTTTGCCATCATGTATGAACATATTTCAGGGGAGGAAGAAATGAGTTCAGCATCTGCAGAAAGCCGCGGGCTGGTAAGCTCGGCCGGTCATATTTTAAGTAAAATTCCCGGCGCATTGATGATTGTGCCGTTATTTTTAGGCGCAACGATCAATACATTCTGGCCGGAAGCGCTGAATGTCGGCAGCTTTACCACGGCACTGTTCCGCGACGGCACAGGTGCCCTGCTCGGCCTGTTTTTCTTTTGCATGGGCGCTCAGATTGATTTTCGCCAGACCTCTGCCACGTTGCAGAAGGGCACAGCGATCCTTCTGGGTAAAGCCTTTATCGGCGGTGCAATCGGTCTGACGGTCGCCTTTTATGCACCAAGCGGCACGTTATGGGGGCTGACACCGCTTGCAATTATCGCCGGTATGACAAACTCGAACTCGGCACTTTACGTTGCGCTGACAAAACAGTTCGGCAATGCATCCGACCGTGGCGCTGTCTCAGTGATTTCGCTCAATGACGGCCCGTTCATCACATTGCTGATCCTCGGCACTGCAGGTCTCGCGGCTTTCCCGATGACCATGCTGATCGGTTGTCTGCTGCCGCTGGTCATCGGTTTTCTGGTCGGCAATGCTTCAAAGGAAGCCCGTAAATTTCTGGCCTCCGGTGAAAGCCTGCTGATCCCGTTTCTCGGCTTTGTCGTCGGGCGCGGCATCGACTTTTCCATGCTGTTACAGGCAGGGATGCAGGGCGTTCTGCTCGGCGTGGCAACCGTTATCTGCTCCGGCCTGTTCGCCATGCTGTTCCTGCAGATCATGTTTGTCCTGACCCGCCGTCCGCATGCCACACGCAATCTGATTTCCGGTGCTGCGGAATCCACCGTTGCCGGTAATGCCGTAGCGACACCGGCGGCCGTCGCCCTGCTCGATCCGAGCTACAAAGCGATTGAAGCAATATCGACCTCGCAGGTTGCTGCGGCAACGATTACCACCGCCTTGCTGGTGCCGTTTCTCGTGGTTGCCATTTCGCGCTGGCAGCATGCACGCGGTATTTCGCCGGAAGCGGAAGAACATTGGATTAATACCGGCAGCGTTGAAGGTGCCCCCGTTCCAAACCGGGCACAACCGGTACGAGCCTGACGCTGGAATCCGGTGTGGCCGGTGCGGGGACGTTCCCCCGCACCGGAACAACTCATTCAGATTATTCAAATCATTTGGCAATTATCGGAGGAACAGGCCATGTCCACCAACACATTTATCGGTCTTGACCGCGCATACCGCAATTATATCGACGGTGCATTTATTGACGGCAATAAAGACAAGATCGATGTCATCAATCCGGCAACAGGTGCAGTGATTGCCCGTGTACCTGAATCCGACAGCGCGGAAGTTGACCGCGCCGTTGCCGCAGCACGTGCCGCACAGGCAGGCTGGGAGCGCCGCCCCGCCATTGAACGCGCCGGATATTTGCGTAAAATTTCAGCCAAAATCCGTGAGCACCGCGTAGCACTTGCCGATATTCTGGTCAAAGAACAGGGCAAAGTTCAGGGGCTGGCTCAGGTGGAAGTGGATTTCACCGCTGACTATATCGACTATATGGCAGAATGGGCACGCCGGATTGAAGGCGAAGTTCTGACCTCTGACCGCCCGAATGAAACCATGCTGCTGCTGCGCAAACCTGTCGGTGTTGTCGCCGGTATTCTGCCATGGAATTTCCCGTTTTTCCTGATTGCCCGCAAACTGGCTCCGGCACTGGTGACAGGGAATACAATCGTCATCAAACCAAGTGAAGAAACACCGCTCAATGCCTATATTTTTGCGGAACTGGTGGCCGAAACCGATCTGCCGAAAGGTGTCTTCAACCTGATCGGCGGTCGTGGCCGTGTAACCGGTGAAGCGCTGGCTGCGCATCCGGGCGTCGACCTCATCACCTTTACCGGCTCGGTGGGCACCGGCTCGCATATTATGCAGCTCGCAGGTAAAAACCTGACCCGCGTTAATCTGGAACTGGGTGGCAAGGCACCGGCCATCGTGCTGAAAGATGCTGATCTTGATCTCGCGGCACAGGCTATTTTTGACTCGCGCGTTATCAATACCGGACAGGTCTGCAATTGCGCCGAGCGCGTTTATGTAGAGCACGACGTGCATGATGCATTGGTGGCAAAACTCAAAACCCTGTTTGAGAGCACCCGCTATGGCGATCCGTCGGTTGAAAGCGATCTGCATATGGGACCACTCGTCAATCAGGCCGGTCTGGATAAAGTCGCGGAAGCGGTTGAACTTGCGAAAAAACAGGGCGCAACCGTAGTAACCGGCGGTAAGATTGCGGATCGCGGTCAGGGCTATCACTATGAGCCGACCCTGCTGACTGGTGCCAGTGCCCAGATGGATATTATGCGTCGTGACACCTTTGGCCCTGGTCTGCCGGTGCAGCGTGTCAGCGGCCTTGATGAAGCCATTGCTCTGGCCAATGACTCCGATTACGGTCTGACATCGTCTGTTTATACCCGTGATCTCAATGCCGCTTTGAAAGCTGCCCGCGAGCTGAAATTCGGTGAGACTTATATCAACCGCGAGAATTTTGAAGCGATGCAGGGTTTCCATGCCGGTCGCCGCAAGTCGGGCATCGGCGGTGCCGACGGTAAACACGGTCTCTATGAATTCATGGAAACACAGGTCGTTTATATTAAAGGCGAATAATCTCTCAAACCTGTCCGGACGCTTGTATTCTGTTACAGGAGTCCGGCACTCTTTCAGGAAAAGGCGGCGCTAGGCGATTGACGGATTGCCATAATTTTCACGATTTCAGACGACTGGCGCAACAGCGGCTGCCGCAACCGATTTTCAACTATATTGACGGCGGGGCTGATGATGAGGTGACCCTGCGCCGCAATACAGCAGCCTTTGAAAACTGCGATCTGGTGCCCAATATTCTGCGCGGCGTTGACGATGTTGATCTCTCCGTGGAAACCATGGGTATCAAGCTTGACCTGCCGGTCTATCTCTCTCCCACTGCTTTGCAGCGCCTGTTCCACCATCAGGGCGAGCGCGCAACAGCCGCTGCTGCCGAGAAATTCGGCACTATGTTCGGCTGTTCTTCACTCGGCACTGTTTCAATGGAAGAACTGGCGAAAAAGCATAAGACACCGCAGGTCTATCAGTTCTATTTCCACAAAGACCGCGGTCTCAACCGCGCCATGATGCAGAAAGCACGGGAAAGCGGCATCAAGGTTATGATGCTCACCGTGGACAGTATTACCGGCGGCAACCGTGAGCGCGATCTGCGCACCGGTTTTTCCATTCCGTTCCGCCTGTCGCTCAAAGGTATGCTGCAATTTGCCATGAAGCCGATGTGGGGGATCAATTATCTGACCCATGAGAGGTTCAGCCTGCCGCAACTGGATGCCCATATTGATATGAAGGGCGATACACTCACCATCGGGCGTTATTTTACCGAAATGCTCGATCCGTCGATGAACTGGGATGACGTGGCACAGATGCAGGAAGAATGGGGCGGCACATTCTGTCTGAAAGGTGTGATGAGCGCTGCAGATGCCCGCAAAGCTGCCGATATCGGCTGCAAAGGCATTGTGCTCTCCAATCATGGCGGGCGGCAGCTGGACGGCTCCCGCAGCGGTTTTGATCAGCTTGATGAAGTGATCCAGCATGTCGGCAATGATATTGATGTGATGATTGACGGCGGCATCCAGCGCGGCAGTCATGTGCTCAAAGCTTTGTCTCTGGGTGCCAAAGCTGTTGGTCTCGGGCGGTTCTACCTGTTTGCTCTGGCCGCCGCCGGACAACCCGGCATTGAGCGCGCTTTAGCTCAGCTCAAAGCCGAATTGCTGCGCGATATGCGTCTTATGGGCGCGCGGAAAATTGCCGATCTGACGCGCAATAATCTTCGCTTTCGCTGACGCTGTTTTATCAGGATCCCTCAGGAGTTTTTATGCGTTTTTCCGCCAATCTCGGATTTTTGTGGAATGATCTGTCGTTACCGGAGGCAATCCGTAAAGCCAAAGCCGCCGGTTTTGATGCTGTGGAGTGTCACTGGCCTTATGCCAGGCCTGCGGAAGATGTTGCGGCAGCCCTGCAAGACACCGGCCTGACCATGTTGGGGCTGAACACACGACGCGGGGCAACCGGTGAAAACGGCCTGCTGGCTTTGCCTGATCGTGTGAATGATGCCCGTGCCGCCATTGATGAGGCGATTGCCTATGCGGTGAAAATCAACACACCGTCGATCCATGTCATGGCCGGCAATGCTTCCGGTGAAAAAGCACATAAAACCTACCTCGAAAATCTTCATTATGCCTGCCTGAAAGCCCGCCCTCATCAGATCACCATTCTGATTGAGCCGCTGAACCCGCATGATGCACCCGGTTATTTTCTCAACAATGCCGCTCAGGCCGAGGCGATTATTCGTGAACTGAACCTGCCGGAACTGCGGCTGATGTTCGATGTCTATCATCAGCAGATTACCGGCGGTGATATCTGTTGCAGTTTCAAAACGCTGTTGCCCATCATCGGCCATGTGCAGATCGCTTCAGTGCCTGCCCGTGCGCGGCCGGACAACGGTGAAATCAATTATCGCTTTATCTTAAACTATATGCGTGATCTTGGTTGGGAACGGCCGATCGGTGCGGAATACCGGCCGGAAGGTGCCACGGAACACAGTCTTGGCTGGCTGGAGGAATTTCAGGCTCTGTGATCACTCATCCGGCATGAATCCGGCTGACAAAAAGTTTAACCCGACATGTATTTATCCCGCTTATAAAAACGGATATCTGTCACGCGATAACACAGATCAAAGCGGGAGTTGGCATGACCTATCATATTATTCTTTCACAGGGTCGCATTGCCGACCGCACCGCAGGTGCCATTCCGGGTGCGGCACTGACTGCCGCACTGGTTGAAAAGCTCACTGCTGCCCCTGTGACAACAATCGGCGCACCTTCCCCTGTTGTCACTGATGACTGGTCTGTCAGCCTGCCACAGGCGCGTAACACATTAAACGGCATCAGCGATGCTCTGGACGTCACGCTCAAAGGTGGACAGATACCGGTTCTCGTGGCCAATACCTGCTCTGCAAGTCTGGCAACTCTGCCGGTTGTTGCCCGCGAACGTCCGGACAGTGTTCTGCTCTGGATTGATGCCCATGGTGATTTCAATACGCCGGACACCACCGGCTCCGGCTATCTCGGCGGCATGGTTGTCGCTGCTGCCAGCGGCTTGTGGGACAGTGGCCATGGTGCCGGTTTGCGTCCTGAACAGGTTATCATCA
>JAIRVW010000185.1 GCA_031253705.1 Brucellaceae bacterium | reverse complement strand
AAATATCGGCGCATGGATTTACGGTCAGTGCCATCAGGTGTCCCGAGATTGATCAGCATGACGCCTGTTTTTTCAAGAACAGGTTTTGCTGAAACCGGTCGGGAAGTATCGGATTGGCTCATCACATTATCATGCATGTCTGTGTCTCTATCCTGATGGCGAAGCTGCCGCGTATATTTTCTCTATCATAACAGGATAATATCCGGCATGACCAGAACTTAACCATAATATGAGCAATTAACTCAATTTTGTGGCTGCTTTGCTTCAGATGCAGCTCCGGTTTTTAAACTTGCGCCAACCGGCAGGTGGCGGGGTTTGTAATCCGGGTTGTGACGAAAGAGGACTTTCCATTTCGCGCCATTATCAAACAGGGTTTCAGCAACAGACCAGTAACTGTCCCCTTTTTTGATAATATAGGTCTGGGGAACCGGTGCTTCAGCTGTTGTTGCTACCGGTTGAGCATCGCCTGCATAAGGCGAGTGAGCCTGCAAATATTCCGCCACAACCTGATCCAGCGAAGGGCCGTAATCATAGGCTTTTTCGGCTTTTTGCGCGATCATGTCATAGCCGTCGCCGCCGGTGCGCAGATAATCCGTTGCGGCAATGCTGTAGAGCTTATTATCATCAAGCGGCTGCCAGTTTTTACCGGTATCCTGCATATCGACTTTGGTGATGCGCTGTCCGGCAGGTCTGGCCATATCCGTGGTGAATTTGATGCCTGCTACTTGCGGATAACGGCCGCCGCCTTTTTCAATCTGGCTGACACCATTTTCCAGCGCTGAGCGCAGATCGCTGCCCTTCATCTGGAAGGTTGCCACAGTATTCTGGAACGGCAGCACAACCAATACGTCGCCCATCGTAACTTCGCCGGCTTTGATTGAGGCACGCAATGCGCCGCCGTTGATCAAAGCGGCAGTGATACCCTGATCACGCACGCGATCCAGCATGGCATTGGTGACGAGATCGCCCATCGGGCATTGCTGTGTCCGGCAGCTGACGGCAGAACCGTCAATCAGCTTAGCGCTTTCGGCAACACGGCGGGTTTTCAGTGCTTCAATCGGTCTGGCCATTTCTGCAATGCGTTTTGCCAGTTGCTCATCCGGTTTGACGGAAGCATCCAGCCGCAGCGGTGAACCGGAAGCGGATTTGAGATTGCCGTCATCGTCAAAATTCAGCACCAGCCTGCCCAGATATTGCGTATAGGCATAGGCCGTGACGACCGGCACCATTTTACCTGAAGGATTTTTCACAAGCGTCGGATAAGGGCCGGAAGCGCGCAAAGCATTGTCGCCGAGCAATGAATGACTGTGACCACCGACGACAGCATCGAGATCATCGAGTTCTGCTGCCAGTTGCTGATCCGCATCATAGCCGAGATGGGTGAGGGCGATGATCTTGTTCACGCCCTGCTGTTTCAGTTCAGGGATAAGGCGCTGCAGAGTTTCCTTGGCATCAAGAAAGCGCAAATCTTTCCCCGGACGGGCAATGGCCGCTGTGTCCGGAGTGATCAGACCGATAATGCCGATTTTCTCACCGCCAATCGTTTTGACAAGATAACGGGCATATTTGCCGTGGATCGGTGATGTCGCAGCGGTTTCAATATTGGCTGCAAGAACCGGTAGTTTGATTGCATTGAGAAAAGGTGCGAGCCCTTCTTGTCCCAGATCAAATTCATGATTGCCGAGCGCCATGGCATCATAGCCGATTGCGTTCATAAACTCGGCATTATCCACGCCTTTATAGGTGGTGAAGAACAGCGATCCCTGAAACTGATCGCCCGCATCGAGAACCAGCACATTCTCTGCCTTGGCGCGCTCGGCATCAATGGCCGCTTTCAGCCGCGCCATGCCGCCGAAACATTGCTGCTCTGCACTTTCCTTTGCTGAACAGGTCGCATCATATTTATTGACCTCTTCAATGCGGGAATGTGTGTCATTGGTATGCAGAATGGTCAGGTTATAATCGGCAAAGGCAGGCAGAGACAGGCTCGCGAGACTGACGCCGCAAAACAGAATTTTGAACAGTCCGGACATGGTTCTCTCCGTGGACAATTATCGGGGCAGAATAGCATAGTAATATGACGAATGCTCTTTGCATCTCCCAAGATCGGAGAGCGTCTGGAATAGCAAAACGCCCGCAGCTGGGCCACGGGCGTTCATATTCTTCAGTGCTGAGCTGCTCACGCTTTGCGTGTCAGCGAGAATTGCGAACCGGTTGAGGTGGTGCAATTGAGCTGCGATGCGGTTACCTGCGCGCAATTCACTTTGGATGTGGTGCCGCGCACAATCGAACGCATGTCAATTTCCACCAGACGCTGCGACAGATAGCGGTAATTACCTTCAGCCAGCTTTTCATTGGTGTCTGTTGTACGGGTTTCAAAAATACCGCCGGTGAAATTCGAGGTAATGCCGTTGGCATCTACCCAGCTACCATCGATACCGGCATTGGCCGGACGGGTAGGGATATTGTTTCCGCCGCCATCATTGACTGGCCCATAAGTGGTACAGGCAGCGAGCGTGGCAGCCAGACAAAGGGATGCGGCCGTGCGGAATGTTTTCATAAGCGAGCTCTCCCGGGATTCTGCAAAAATTTTTATAGTAATTTGATGTATGGAATTGCTGTTAAATACAAGTGCTTTATAGGTTTCTTAACCATGAAGAGCCTTGTAT
>JAIRVW010000141.1 GCA_031253705.1 Brucellaceae bacterium | reverse complement strand
GGCGATGAATTCAGCAAACAAAACCGTGCATGGCGGCGTATTCTGGCACCGCATACCCGTGTCGGTGCATGGCATCCCGACGGCGAGGCACCGGCTGATGCACCGGGTTCTCCGATTTCGGTTGCCTTTGAGCCGTCTCAGCGCCGCGTTGGCAATTTGCTGGCCAACCACCTCTCCGGCGGCCTGAAAGGCTATATTCAGCGCCTTGGCGAAACCTATGTCATGCCACGGCCATTGCAAATTACATTCAAGGACTGCGGCCAGCTCAATGCATGGTACAGCCCGCGCGAAGCCTCGGTGACCATGTGCTATGATCTGATCGAGCATCTGGCCGTGATGATCTCGGATATCGAGATGAAAACCGTCGGCGGCGATATCGCAGCGCCAGAAAGCGGTACAACGCCGGTCTCGACAACAGGCGGCAGCACCGGCGGCTCGGGCGGCACTGCTCCGGCACAGACCACTGTATCTCAGCGCTTTGATGAACTGGAAGATCTGGGTGTTCCGCCGACAGTCATGCTGTTTCCGGCACCTTATAAAGGGGCAACGCCGAATTACATCCGGAAGGCCAAGGTCATTAAAACCGTTGATCTGGTCGACATGCTGAAAACAGGAACGGATATCCTGCTCATTGATACAGGCGGTTTGCGTGAAACATTGCCGGATGCCTATTCTCTGGCCGATGCCGGTACGGATGGCAGCACGACAGACCGGTTCCAGTCTGCCCTCAATGAATGGCTGACGGACAAAACCAAAGGGCGCCGTGATGTAGCTCTGGTGTTTTTCGGTCAGAATATGCGCGAGCGTACATCCTTTAATGCCGCCTTGCGTGCAGGCACATTAGGCTGGCCGACTTACTGGTATCGCGGCGGGCTGGAAGCATGGGTTGCCAACGGATTGCCGACGGTGACGCTCAAGTGACCGGCTGCACTCTTATCTGCCCGATGATGCTGATATTCAGGAATAGCACAATATGAAGCCAACTAAACAAAAACTCTTGAAAAGACTGGCATTTGCCGCAGCTCTTATCAGTCTTCCGGCTCTCAGCAGCACCGGTTTTGCGCAGGAAAAAGCGATTGATTCATATTATGCAAGGCTGAGCAAAAAGGATCATTATAATTCGTCAGGGAACCTCCTGACCAAAGTGGAAGGCATTATCCAGCAGGATCGTGCCAATGTTTATGCTCTGGGGCATCGCGATCCTGAAGATAATCTGGATTTCTTTTTTGATATCAAAGAGAACCGCGCTTTAATCGGCAAGCTGATTGCCAACAGCCAGATCAGTGACGAAACACAATCCGCCATTATCAACGGCACGCCGCTGATTTTTGTGCAGATTTACAATGGCTATGTGAAAATCAAAGTCATGCCGGAATAAAACACAACACGAATAACAAAAAAGGCCGGTGCATCAGGAATGAGGCACCGGCCTTTATTTTTAAAACACGGATACTTACTTCCGAGCCAGATAATCCGGTAGGTCTGCAATGGATGGCAGCACAATATCGGCCAGCGGTTCCAGCACTTCACGCGGGCTGTTGCCTGTCAGCACACCAACGGCGAGACCTGCTTTGGCCGCTCTGGCACATTCCATATCATGCGGATTGTCACCCACCATTGCCACATGCTCCGGCGCCACGCCGACTTCTGCTGCAAAATGCAGCAACGGATCGGCATAAGGCTTGGCACGCGCTGCCGTATCATAACCGATAAAACCGGAGAACAGATCGCTGATGCCCAGTGCTGCGGCGGTTGCCCGCGCACCGGCTTCAGAATCATTGGTGGCAATACCGAGCACAAAACCGGCATCTTTCAGCGCCTGCAAAGTCTGGTTCAGTGCCTCAACCGCAACTGCCTGCTTTGCGCCTTCTTCAACACCGTAAGTGTCATATTCCGCCACACGCAGACGATGCTGTTCTTCATTGTCCTGCGGGTGCCAGAGCGTGACAATGTCCTCAACTGTTCCGGCAGCGATAACGGAATTGGCGCGGAACTTCTCTTCCTGCCAGTCATATCCGCCTGCATCCAGCAGCGTTTTCGCAAGCGCATCATCACCGGCAGCAGAGCGTCGGGCCAGTTCACAGGCAATGGAAAACCATGTCCTGTTAAAATCAACAAGCGTGCCGTCCTTGTCAAAAAGAATCGCACGGATTGTTTTTTCAGAGCCGGACGGCACTGCTGCAGTTTCTGACATTATGCCTCCAGTGAACCGGCAGGTTTGCTTTGTGCTGATGGTTCATCACCGATCAGCTTCATCACATCATCGCCGCGGCGCAGATAGCGCAGGCTGCGATAGGTTAAAACACGACCGGCCTGCGGTGCGCAGAGCTTGATATCATGCTCTGGTTCACCCGGTACGGTGACAATCGTTGCCAGCAGATCGCCTTTTTTGACGATATCGCCCAGCGCGACATGATACAGCACCATACCGCCCTGCGGTGTGCGGATCATTTCCACACGGGAGAAAGGTGCAATCGGACCGTTAAACGGCTCACCCAGCTGGCTGGATGCATCTTCTACCACGCCGCGATGCACGAGGAAGCGATACAATCCTTCCGCATCAGCCAGACCGGTTGCCGGATCAACATCATTCAGACCACGGAATTCAACAGTTGTTACCGCACGACGGCGCATATCACGCTCTTCGGCTTTCATATGCAGAAGCGGATTAACACATGCTTCTTCAAAAGCCGCGCTGACAGTGGAATCACCGGCAAGAATTGCGGTTGAGCGCAGTGCCGTTGCCAGATCGCGCAGATCTTCCGCGTAATTTTCATGCACATAGAGATAGTTTTCACTCTCATCATCACAGTGCAGATCAAGCACGATCTCATGTTTCAACGCCATGCGAACCAGCATCGCCTTGATACGCTTATCGATCGAAACCGGCGCATCGGGCTGCGGCAGCGCAGACGTATCAAAATCTTCCAGCAGCGGGAAATTGCGGTTGAAATTTACACCAGAGAAAAACTCGAAACGGCCGAGATGCTGGTGGCTCTGCCACTGATTGGATGCCACCGGATTGGCCTGCGGCACAAGTGTGATATCGCCTTTGATACGGCCTTCATCTTCAGCTTTACGCAGCATCGGAATGAGAAAATGCAGCGCAGCCTGCCCCGGCAATTCAGCACCGTGCAATGAGGACTGCAAATAAGCAGCCGGCGCGCTTGTATCGCTGCCTTCAAAACGCAGCACACGCATTTCCACCTGAATGCCCGGCACGTCACCGGCAAACTGTATCCGATCAGTTTTCATAATGTCTTCCACCCATTGTCCGCCGGACAGGAATTTCAGTCACCTTATTCCGGCGGTTACTCCATAAACCATTATCAACAAACACGAAAAACGATTGATTGTCACGTCTCGGTGAATAATTTTTCAGTGTATGAGGAACAGGTTTTTACATCTGCGATGCCTGATGAAGATGTGCAATCAGACCTTGCGTCGAGGCGTCGCGACCACCGGCATTTTGTTTTCCGGTAACGACATCCAGCAATTCTGTTGCCAGTTCCTTGCCAAGCTCTACGCCCCACTGGTCAAAGGCATTGATCCCGAAAAGCTGTGCTTCGACAAAAACGCGGTGCTCGTAAAGTGCAATCAAACGTCCGAGCGCAAAAGGTGTCAGCTTGTCGTAGATAATCGTAATCGACGGACGGTTGCCGGAGAAAACACGATGCGGTGCAATACGTGTCACATCCGCTTCCGGCATTTTGCGTGCACGCAACTGTGCCTGTGCCTCTTCCAGCGTGCGGCCTTTCATCAAAGCCTCACTCTGGGCAAAGCAATTAGCCAGCAGCATCTGATGCTGTTCCAAAAGCTCCGTTTCATGGCTGTGCACTGCGATCATAAATTCCAGCGGAATTGTATCAGTGCCCTGATGCAGCAGCTGGAAAAACGCATGCTGACCATTGGTACCGGGCTCGCCCCAGACCACCGGCCCCGTGGCACCGGTAACCGGTGAACCGTCACGCTTTACGCTTTTGCCGTTGGATTCCATATCCAGCTGTTGGAAATAAGCAGGCAGGCGCGCCAGATGCTGGTCATAAGGGATAATCGCACGGCTGTTAAAGCCGCAAATATCACGGTGCCAGTAGCCGATCACGCCGAGCATCATCGGCAGATTCTGCCCAAATGGGGCGGTACGGAAATGCTCGTCCATCGCGTGAGCACCGGCGAGAAATTCTTTAAACCGGTGCGCCCCGATTGCCAGCATCACCGGCAGGCCGATGGATGACCAGACGGAATAGCGGCCGCCAACCCAGTCCCAGAAGCCGAAAACCCGCTCCGGCTGAATACCGAAGGCCGCAACCTTGTCCAGAGCCGTGGAAACCGCAACAAAATGCGCGCCGACAGCCTCCTCACCCAAAGCATCGGCCACCCATTTGCGGGCGGTTTTAGCATTGGTCATGGTTTCAATCGTGGTGAAGGTTTTCGACGCGATAATGATCAGCGTGGTTTCCGGATCGAGATCGCGCAGCGTATCGGCAATATGTGCCGGATCAATATTGGAAACAAAATGTGTATTCGGCCCGTCATGATAAGGCGTGAGCGCCAGTGTCGCCATCACCGGCCCGAGATCAGAGCCGCCGATGCCGATATTAACCACATCGGTGATTGTGCGCCCTGTTGCCCCAGCCAGTTCACCGGCACGGATTGCCTCGCTGAAAACACTCATGCGATGCAGTACGTCCTGCACATGCGGCACGACATTTTCGCCGCCGGTCATAATCACGTCATCGCGTTTTGCCCGCAATGCCACATGCAGCACCGCACGGTTTTCCGTGGTGTTAATCAGCTCTCCGGCAAACATGGCATTGCGCTGACCTTCAACATCGCAGGCCACGGCCAGATTTTTGAGAAGCGCCATCGTCTCATCATTGATCCGGCATTTTGACCAGTCGAGCAGCAGATCATCCAGCTTCAGGGAATAGCGCTCAAAGCGTTGCGGATCACCGGCAAAGGCTTCACGCATATTCTGCTGCCTCGCAACTGTCTGCCAATGAGCTTTCAGCGCATGCACGCCTGCTGCAATTGCCGCATCATTTCCTGCCATGCCAACCACTCCCAAATGACGAATAACCGCTTTTCAAGATAAAACCTGTATCACCTCAGATATGAACTGTCTGAAGCGATTTAAGGGCATGATAAATAAAAACAAAATTCAGCCGTTGTTTTCTTGTGATTGAAACCGGTATCATTAACAAGATAGCGGGTTAAAAATATCCTGCACTACATAAATTTTAAAGGATAGATATGGATCTGACCGGTGAAGAACGCATCAATGCGCCCAGACAAGCCGTATGGAATGCCATGAATGATGTGGAGCTGCTAAAGCCCTGTATTCCGGGTTGTGAGACACTGGAACGGCTCTCGGAAACCGATATTCAGGCAGCCATTCTTGTCAATCTTAGCCTGATCAAAATCCGCTTTCACGGCTTGCTGATCCTCTCCAATCTCAATCCGCCGTTTTCCTATACAATCAGCGGTGAAGGTCAGGGCTCTCTCGCCGGTTTCGCAGCAGGCAGTGCCGATGTCGAACTGATCGAAGAAAGCCCTGATGTTACCATTCTGCGCTATACGATCAACGGCGATGCAGGCGGCAAAATTGCCCAGCTCGGCACCAAACTTCTCGGCAATGCGGCACGCAAAATCGCTGATCGGTTTTTCGCCAATATCGGTGAAGCCGCTGCACAAAGCGTACAGCCGGACAGCGTATAATTCAGCTTTATTTTATGAGTATGATTGTCATATTTGACCATCTGATAAAAAATTTGACCTTCCGCAAAAATCTGTCATGCTGAAGTCACAGCAGCAAAAAGCATGCGTACAAAAAAATGCTTTGCTCTGACAGATTGCGGAACCGGCGTTCAATAAGGGAACCACGCCGTTTCCCCACCATGCAGCAATGACCCGATGCGGAGCGCATTCCATGCGTTCTGAGACAGCATTTGCATAACCGGATTTTGCTCTGCGCTATTGCGCCAGGCCGTCCGGCACCTCTGACATTGATTTTAAGCATGTGATCGCCAGCTCAGACTGCGACACTGCCGGGAGGAGTGACAGGAGCATGAGTGACCAGCATTCGCATGACAAACTGAAAAATGCAGCAGCGGATATCCGGCCGAACCGTCTCGATAATTATCAGGATGTGTTTGCTGATCTGCATCCGCCGCTTGATAAGCATGAAGCACTGGTCGAGGCTGACCGCTGCTATTTCTGCTATGATGCACCGTGTATGACGGCCTGCCCGACCCATATTGATATTCCGCAATTCATCCGCCAGATCGCAGGCGGCAATCCGCAAGGGGCTGCACGCACCATTCTGAGCGAGAATATTCTCGGCGGCATGTGTGCCCGTGTCTGTCCGACGGAAACCCTGTGCGAGGAAGCCTGCGTGCGCGAAGCGGCAGAAGGTAAGCCGGTACGCATCGGTCTGTTGCAGCGCCATGCCACCGATCATCTGATGGAAAGTGGTGTCCATCCTTTCACCCGTGCACCGGTTACCGGCAAAAGCGTGGCCGTTGTCGGCGCGGGTCCCGCCGGTCTTGCCTGCGCTCATGCGCTGGCACGCGAAGGCCATACGGTGACGATTTTTGAAGCCCGCCCGAAAGGCGGCGGCCTCAATGAATATGGTATCGCCTCCTATAAAAGCGTCGATAATTTCGCTGCCCGCGAACTGGAGTTCATCCTCAAAATCGGCGGCATCACCATCGAAACCAGCAAAGCACTCGGCAAGGATATCCAGCTGGATGCCTTACGCTCCGGCTATGATGCGGTGTTTTTAGGACTGGGTCTTGGCGGCACAAACCGGCTGCATATTGCCGGTGAAGATGCGGAAAACGTACTGGATGCCGTACGCACCATTGCAGAACTGCGTCAAAGTTCCGACCTTTCCCGCCTGAATATCGGTAAGAATGTCGTGGTCATCGGCGGCGGTATGACCGCCATTGATATTGCCATCCAGATCAAACGGCTGGGCGCAGAGAATGTCACTCTGGCCTATCGCCGTGACCGCGAACATATGAATGCCAGCCTCTATGAACAGCAACTGGCACAAACGGAAGGCGTGGTGATCCGCGACTGCCTGCAACCGGAAGAAATCCTGCTCAATGCTCAGGGGCAGGCTACAGCTATCCGCTTTGCCCAGACCGAACAGCGCGAAGGCAAGCTGGTTGCAACAGATATGATGCTGACCCTGCCCGCCGACCAGATTTACAAAGCCATCGGGCAGAAACTGGACGGCCAAGGCCTTGGCGCCAGCGGCATGGAAATGTCCGGCGGACGGATTAAAGTTGATACTGAAAACCGCACCAGTGTGAAAGGCATCTGGGCAGGTGGCGACTGCGTGGCAGGCGGTCAGGATCTCACTGTTGCCTCCGTGCAGGACGGCAAGATTGCCGCGCAATCCATCCATCAGCACCTGATGCAATTGCCGGAAGCCGTGAGCGGCTTTGCCGAGGCAGTACTGGCAGCCAATCGCAAAGACCTGCCGAGCCTCCATCCGCATGCACCATCGCTACACACCCACGCGACCTCTCCGGCAAAGGATCACTGACATGGCTGATCTGACCACGAATTTTCTCGGTATCCGTTCCCCTAACCCTTTCTGGCTGGCGTCTGCCCCGCCAACCGATAAAGCCTATAATGTGGAGCGCGCCTTCAAGGCCGGCTGGGGTGGTGTTGTCTGGAAAACACTGGGGGCTGAAGGCCCGCCGGTCGTTAATGTCAACGGCCCGCGCTATGGTGCCATCTGGGGCGCTGACCGCAGATTGCTCGGGTTCAACAATATTGAACTGATCACCGACCGTTCTCTGGAAATCAATCTGCGTGAAATGAAAGAGGTCAAAAGCCGCTGGCCAGACCGCGCACTGATCGCCTCCATCATGGTGCCTTGCGAGGAAGAGGCATGGAAAGCGATTCTGCCACGAGTGGAAGAAACCGGTGCCGATGGTATTGAGCTGAATTTCGGTTGCCCGCACGGTATGAGCGAACGCGGCATGGGTGCCGCCGTTGGTCAAGTGCCGGAATATGTGGCCATGGTGGTGAAATGGTGCAAACAATATAGCCGCATGCCGGTGATCACCAAGCTCACCCCGAATATCAGCGATATCCGTATGCCTGCCCGCGCTGCCAAACATGCGGGAACCGATGCGGTGTCACTGATCAATACCATCAATTCCATTGTCTCCATTGATCTCGACAATTTTGCCCCGCAGCCGACCATTGACGGACGCGGTTCCCATGGCGGCTATTGCGGCCCTGCAGTCAAACCGATTGCCCTCAATATGGTGGCGGAAATTGCCCGCGATCCGGAAACACGGGGACTACCGATGTCCGGCATCGGCGGCATCACCACATGGCGCGATGCGGCGGAATATATTTCGCTCGGTTGCGGCACAGTTCAGGTCTGCACGGCGGCCATGACCTATGGTTTCAAGGTTGTGCAGGAGATGATTGACGGTCTGTCCGACTGGATGGACAGCAAAGGCTACCGTTCACTGGATGATTTCCGTGGTCTTGCTGCCCCGCAGGTCACCGACTGGCAATATCTCAACCTCAATTACACCACCAAAGCGCGCATTGATCAGGATGCCTGCATCAAATGCGGCCGTTGCCATATTGCCTGTGAGGACACCTCCCATCAGGCGATTACTTCCATGGTGGACGGTGTCCGCCATTTTGAGGTGATTGATGAAGAATGTGTCGGCTGCAGTCTCTGCGTGAGCGTCTGCCCTGTGCAGGATTGTATCACCATGGAGCAGGTCTCCGGCATTGATCCGCGCACCAAAGAGCCGATCAGCCCTGATTATGCCAACTGGACGACCCATCCGAATAATCCGATGGCCAAAATGCACAAACAGGCTGCGGAATAGGAGCACAAAACGGTGACAGGACAGGCGGTCATCACAGCCAGTAAAATGAATAGCGGCAGGATTATTTCTGCCGCTGTCCCTTCCTGCTCAACCCTTCCCCGCTCAACGTGGACGAATACCATTGAGCAATATAGCGCTGACCGCCTGCACCGTTTTCTCACACATTTCCGGCGCATCAAAGCTTTGACCGAGAACGGCACGCAATTGCGTTTCAAAATCGGAATAATGCTGCGTCGTCGCCCAGATCGTGAAAATCAAATGATGCGGGTCGGTTTTCGCCAGCCTGCCCTCATCCATCCATTGTCCGATCACCGCGGCTTTCTCATCCACCAGCCTGCGCATGTCTTCCTGCAGAAACGTGCCGATTGCCGGTGCACCATGCATAATCTCATTGGCGAACAGGCGCGAAGCCGCAGGATTGCGAAAAGCCATTTCGATCTTGTTGCGGATATAAGAACCCAGCTCTTCCAGAGGCTCGCCCTGCGGATCAATAGCCTGCATCGAGGCCAGCCATTCTTCCATCGTCTGCTGCAAAACGGTGTTGTAAATATCTTCCTTGCGGCGGAAATAATACAAAAGATTGGGCTTGGACATACCGGATTTCAGCGCAATCTGATCAATTGTGGAGCCACGGAAACCGTAGGTCGAAAACACATCCAGAGCAGCCTCCAGAATGAGTTTGCGGTTCATCTCCTGACTACGCGACAAGTTTTCCGGCACCGCATCCGCATCAATCTTCCATTGCGCAGACAATTTCAGCGGGCGTTTGCTACTGCTTGCGGTATCCTCGGCCAGCATAACGGAAATGTCTTTAGCCGGTTTAGATTTCCGTACCATGCTGCTCTTCCCCGCATTTTCACACTATCTGCAAACATAACGCATCACAGACAAATTTCATCACCGATATCATCTTGTTCTGTGCCGGATTTAGTGAATGATACGTCAGCCGGAATTTCACGCAAGTGTCAGGCCGGTATCAATAAATACTCCGCAACATAACGGAGAAGTAATCAACGTTTTTGTGGGGAAACAATCAAGGCTCTTTTTGTCCGGCCACAGAGAAGGGCTGCGCTGAACGAGCTGCAAAGCACATCATCTTTCAATGATATGCAAAATGAGGAGGACATCCACATGCCGTCTCCCCGTGCTTTTATGAACCTATCATGATCAATACAGACCGCATACGGAAACAGACATGAACATGCATCTGAACAGCAATCTCAAAACCAATGCTGACCGCCTCTGGGACAGCCTGATGGATATGGCCAAAATCGGGCCTGGCATTTCAACTGGCAATAATCGCCAAACCCTGACCGATGAAGACCGCGAAGGCCGTCTGCTTTTTCAGAAATGGTGCGAAGATGCCGGCATGACCATGA
>JAIRVW010000139.1 GCA_031253705.1 Brucellaceae bacterium | reverse complement strand
GTGCGCAACAAGAATATTGGGTCTCGCTGAAAGAGGCCTATGATCTGCGAACATGGCTCGCGGAAAACAACACCAAGTCCCAGCCAATGCAGCTCAGCCTGTTTGATTATAGTCAGGCTGAGAGCGATCCTGATTACTACAAGCATCTTTTCACGCTGGTATTGCGTAATACTGGTTCGGAGAATATTCAGCTAAATTATAGTGAAGTGCATTTGCTGTTTACAGCAACGGACGGCAAACAGATCCTGCACAAGCTCTATGATATTTACAACACGACACTCCAACCGGACGAAAAGCATATGCTGGATGATAATCCGGTTGAGCAGCGTTCAGGCAATTATGTGATCTATCATGAGACTGCCGGTGATGAGACCTATCTGCCGTTTTTCCCGAAAGGACTGGCGGAAGGCAGATATAAAATCCGCCCTGTACTGACCAGCAACTCGCTTACAGCACCGGTCTTCAGCGCCGATGAAATCGAAATGGACTATCCGCCCAAGCTGCCCGCGAGTCTGATTGCGCCCTGATCACGCAAGCAGAGCAACCATCAGGCCAAAACTCAAGTAAGCTTCACATTCATCAATGTTTCAAATGAATTGATGCCGAGATCGATCATCTGCTCTACGGTTTTACCGCTTTCATCCAGACAGGCTTCAATCCACAAACCATCCAGCACCGCATTGGCAACGATAGCCATTTGTTCAACTTCTTCTTTTGAAGGGTTGCGTCCTTCTGCTTCAAAGACTTCGGCAATCAGGGCTTCTGTGGCACGGCGAAGGCTGAGATATTCCTCACTACGCAGGGATGCAATCACAGGATTAACCCCGATCTGGCTGATAAATGTCGCCCAGAGTGAAATCATCCGGTATTCCGAAGCTTGCCCGCCCAGAGCCACGCGCACAAACCGGTTGAGACGCTGATGCGGTGTTCCCTCTTTTGAGGCCAGAACTTCAAATGCCGCCGCGGTAATCAGTTCCATCGTTCTGCGATAGGCCGCAACAATCAGCTTCGCTTTATTCTCAAAGTGATGCCGGATCAGGCCGTTACTCACCCCTGCTTTGGCAGCCACGGCACGAACCGTCGTCGACTGAATGCCCAGCTCAGCAATACATTCCAGCGTTGCCTCAATCAGCTCCTGCCGGCGGTCTCCCTCCGGTGCATGCCTGTATAAACCCGACATTGTCTCCTGATACTCCTTGCTTGCTGCATCCGCTGCATAGGTGTGACAAAACATGACACTTTACCAGCTATTTTTCACAAATTATGCACTTGCATAGTACTATGCAAATGTATAGCCTCAAAAAATAAACAAAGATCGCCCTCCGCAAAAAAACACAACAAGACGGTGGCAACGGGGAACAATGAGGAACTTCTGACTAGAGCGCCGTGTGCCAGACTTGGCACACAAAGGTCGCTCTAACACTTTAAAATTAGAGCATAATTTTCCTTAAACTGATCCAGGTTTAAGGAATTATGCTCTAGCCAATCACTCTGCCGATAATCAGCGATTACACCTCACAAGACCGGTCTTTTGTGCCGTTTTCATAAGCTTTGCCTGACGGCAATGAGTAAATGCTGATTTTCACCTCATAGAAGACCTCATAAAGACAAGGACGGACGGGAGATGTCCCAGACACAAAGCGCCATATCCATCAGCAATCTGCATAAGAAATACGGCGCGCTGGAAGTGCTGAAAGGTGTGTCGCTGGAAGCGCAAACCGGTGATGTGGTTGCCATTATCGGCGGCAGCGGCTCGGGCAAATCCACGCTGCTGCGCTGTATCAACATGCTGGAAATCCCGACCTCAGGCGATATCGCCATTCATGGCGAAACCATCAAAATGCGTCATAGCGCACAGGGACAGGTTCCGGCCAATCGTAAGCAAGTGCAGCGTATTCGCTCCCGTCTTGGCATGGTGTTTCAGAGTTTCAATCTCTGGCAGCATATGACTGTACTGGAAAATGTGATCGAAGCGCCTGTGCATGTCCTCGGCATAGCCAAAGATCAGGCGATTGCAGAGGCCGAAACCATCCTGCGCCGCGTCGGCCTTTATGAAAAACGCCATACTTATCCGGGCTTTATGTCCGGCGGTCAGCAGCAGCGTGCAGCCATTGCCCGCGCCGTGGCTATTCAGCCGCTCGCCATGCTGTTTGACGAACCAACCTCAGCTTTGGATCCGGAACTGGTAGGCGAAGTACTGGCCGTAATCACTGATCTCGCCCGCGAAAACCGCACCATGATCCTTGTCACCCACGAGATGAAATTTGCCCGCAAAGTTGCGTCCAAAGTGGTGTTTGTCCATGGCGGGCTGATTGAGGAACAAGGCACACCGGAAGAGGTTTTCGGCAATCCGCAATCGGAACGGCTGAAGAAATTTATCAGCACCGTTGATGCCTGAGCAAAAACATACCTGACAAAACAATAAAGAGGGAACCAATGAAAAATCTCAAAAAAACAATCAGTGCAGCTATTTTCACCGGTCTGGCAATGACAATGACCGCCGTCATGCCTGCACAGGCGGAAGTGCTGAAAGTGGCCGTAGGTGCTGAGCCTTATCCACCAATGTACTATCCGGATGCATCCGGCCAGTGGCATGGTTTTGAAGTCGATCTGGCCGGTCTGCTTTGCAAAACCGCCGGTCTGGAATGTGTCACCACACCGATCGCATGGGACGGTATCATTCCGGCACTGACCAGCGGCAAGATCGATATGATCATGGGCTCCATGTCGATCACCGCAGAACGTCAGAAGAAGATCGACTTCTCGGATAAATATTACAGCATTCCGCCAATGATTATCGGCACAAAAGACATCAAGTTTGAGCCGACTGCTGAAGGCATGGCGGACAAAACTGTCGGCGTACAGGTCTCGACCATTCATCAGAGCTACATTGAAAAGCACTTTGTGCCGAACGGCACCACGCTGAAAGAATATCAGACACAGGATGAGGCCAATAATGATCTGGCTGCCGGTCGTCTTGATGCAGTGATGGCAGATGCCGGTGCGATGGCAGACTTCCTCAAAACCGATGCCGGTCAGGCCTGCTGTGATGCAAAAGGCAATCCGGCTCCGGATATTGAAATTCTGGGACCTGGTGTCGGTATCGGCCTGCGCAAAGGTGATGATGCCCTGCGTGAAAAGATGAACGCCGCCATCAAAACCGTGCGCG
The DNA here is from genome assembly GCA_031253705.1 of Brucellaceae bacterium. Taxonomy (GTDB): domain Bacteria; phylum Pseudomonadota; class Alphaproteobacteria; order Rhizobiales; family Rhizobiaceae; genus Pseudochrobactrum. The sequence continues at coordinate 6,043 of JAIRVW010000139.1, read as the reverse complement.
AAAACGGCGAATATGAAACGCTCGCCAAAAAATACTTCCCTTATGACGTGTTCGGCGACTGATCGCAGAACAACCGAGACACATACCGGAGCAGATGCAGCCCAAACGGCCTGAAACTGCTCCGGTTGTGATTACTGCAAGACACCTTCCAAAGGTCTGAACTATGGATATCACTGTCCCTTCGCTGATTAACTGGGGTCTGCTCGCCTATTCGCCTCCGGGCTGGGGCGGCGTGCTGCTCGCAGGACTCGCCAATACATTGCAGATTGCCGTGGGCGGTTATGCGCTGGGGCTGTTTCTCGGTATTTTCGGCGCTATGGGCAAGCTTCATGGCGGGCCGGTGATCCGTGATCTGCTGGAAGTCTATACAACCGTTGTGCGCGGTGTGCCGGAGCTGGTTCTGATCCTCATTCTCTATTATGCAGGTACGGAATTTCTCAACAGTATATTGGCGATCATGGGTTATGGCTCCGTTGATATCAGCGGGCTCGTGGCCGGTATTCTCGTCATCGGACTGGTACAGGGTGCCTATTCAACGGAAGTCATTCGCGGTGCCATCCAGTCCATCGCTCCGGGGCAGATCGAAGCCGCACGTTCCTTTGGCATGCCGCCGCTGAAAATTCTGCGCCGTATCACGCTGCCTGCTATGCTGCCTTTTGCCATTCCCGGCCTGTCCAATCTCTGGCTGATTGCCACCAAAGACACAGCCCTGCTCGCAGTGGTCGGCTTTACGGAACTGACACTGGCTACCAGACAGGCAGCCGGTGCCACCAAAGCCTATATGCTGTTTTTCCTGACCGCCGGTGCGCTTTATCTCGTCATCACTCTGATTTCGACCTTTGTTATCCGCCTCATTGAAAAGCGTGCCCGCCGCGGTCTGCCGGAGGCATCATAATATGGAAAATACTCTGACAGCCCCGTCCCTCCCTGTTGCCAAGCCGGAGAGCTGGTTCAAACCGCACCGCATCATTCTGCTGCTGATTTTTGCAGCTATGATCGCCTCTGCTCTGTTCTTTGGCGAATGGGACTGGGTGCCGCGCTATCTGCCGCGCCTTGCCTCCGGTGTCGGCGTCACACTGGCAATGCTGTTCAGCAGTGTCATTATCGGTTTTATGCTGGCTTTGCCGCTCGGCATTGTGCAGGTGACCGGCCCGTGGTGGCTGAAAGCCCCAGCCGCCACCTTCTGCACAATCTTCCGCGGCACACCGCTATTGCTGCAATTATGGCTGGTCTATTATGGTCTGGGTTCGCTGTTTCCGATGATCCCTGGCATCCGGTCATCCTTTCTCTGGCCATATTTGCGTGAGGCATGGCCTTATGGCGTCTTCGCGCTGACGATGTCTTTTGCGGCCTATGAAGGTGAAGTCATGCGCGGCGCTTTTGCCGGTGTGCCGTCCGGTGAACTGCAGGCTGCCCGCGCCTTCGGCATGGGGCGCTGGAAAATGTTCCGCCGTATCTGGCTACCACGTGCCTTCTACCGCGCTTTGCCAACCCTGACCGGTGAAACCGTGCTGCATCTCAAAGCCACACCATTGGTGGCAACCATCACCGTCATTGATATCTACGGCGTGATTACCAAAGTGCGGCAAGAGACATTGCTGACCTATGAGCCACTGCTCCTGCTGGCAAGCGTTTATCTGCTGCTGACCTTCATACTGGTTGCAGGTCTGCGCTTTCTTGAAAAACGTATCCCCGTGAAAGGTGTGTAATCCTCTCTGACCAGACACTTTCTCCCGCTGACATACGCCCGACGAAACTCAATCTGCACCGGCAAAGCTGTTTAAGGCTGCGCACAGCCGGACTATGCCTGAACCATGGATAAATATAATGCGTGATCCCCGTTACGATATTCTCTTCGAGCCGGTTAAAATCGGCCCTGTCACCACGCCGAACCGTTTCTACCAAGTGCCGCATTGCAGCGGTATGGGACACCGCTATCCCGATGCGGATATCCATATGCGTGCGATGAAAGCAGAAGGCGGCTGGGGTGTGGTCTCCACGCAGGAAACGGAAATTCACCCGTCTTCCGATATTTCCCCCTCCAATCAGGGACGTATCTGGGATGATAAAGATATTCCGCGCCTGCAGGTTCTGACCGAGAAAATTCAGGCTCATGGCAGCCTTGCCGCTATTCAGCTCGCGCATAATGGTATTCACACCGCCAACCGTCTGAGCCGTATTGCCCCTTATGCACCATCTGATGCGATGGTCGATGTGGAAGATCCGGTACAGGCACGCGGCATGGACAAAGCCGATATTGCCGAATTCCGCAAATGGCACCGCGATGCGGCACTGCGCGCCAAACGTGCCGGTTTCAACATCATCTATGTCTATGCCGGTCATGATATGACCCTGCTCCAGCATTTTATGCTGCAGCGCTATAATACCCGCACCGATGAATATGGCGGCAGCTTTGAAAACCGTCTGCGTCTGTTCCGTGAAGTGCTGGCCGATACGCGTGATGCCGTAGGCGACACCTGCGCTATTGCTATTCGCTTTGCCGTTGAGGAATTTCTCGGTAAAGACGGTTTGCAGCATGACGGTGAAGGCCGTGATGTGGTGGCAGCGCTCGCCGATGAGCCGGATTTGTGGGATGTTAATCTCTCCAACTGGTCGAATGACAGCCAGACAGCACGCTTCTCACAGGAAGGCTTTCAGGAAGATTTCGTTTCTTTTGTGAAGCCGCTGACCAGCAAACCGGTGGTCGGCGTGGGGCGCTATACCTCGCCGGATGCCATGGTGCGTGTGGTGAAGAAAGGTATCTTCGATCTGATCGGTGCTGCACGTCCGTCAATTGCCGATCCTTTCCTGCCACAGAAGATCAAAGAAGGCCGTATTGACGATATTCGTGAATGTATCGGCTGCAATATCTGTACCGCCAGCGACAATATTGTTGCGCCGCTGCGCTGCACACAAAACCCGACCACCGGTGAAGAATGGCGCAAAGGCTGGCATCCGGAAAAAATGCCTGCCTTTGAAAATGCACCTTCCGTGCTGGTTGTCGGCGGCGGCCCTGCCGGTCTGGAAGCAGCACGCGGTCTTGCCAAGCGTGGTGCCGATGTGATGCTCGCAGAAGCCGGTCAGGAATGGGGCGGCCGTGTTTCCCGTGAATGCCGCTTGCCGGGTCTGGCCACCTATGGCCGTGTGCGTGACTGGCGCGTGGGTCAGTTGCAGCAAATGCCGAATGCCCAGATGTATCTGGACAGCCCGCTGACCGCCGAGGATATCCTCTCCTATGGCATCCCGCATATTGCCCTCGCCACCGGTTCGAAATGGCGTGATGACGGTGTCGGCCGTGTTCACCGCAAACCGCTGAATTTCCTCACCCAAGGCGCAACAGTCGGTGTGGAAACTCTCCTCTCCTCCGGCGCTGCCGCGATCACCCGATCAGGCCCTGTCGTGGTTTTTGATGATGACCGTTATTATATGGGCAGCGTATTGGCAGAACTCGCCGCCAATGCCGGTCATAAGGTGATCTTTGTCACCCCGTCCCCGATTGTAGCTCCGTGGACAGAGCATACGCTGGAGCAAAGACGCATTCAGAAACGTCTCATTGATCTGGGCGTGGAGATTATTGCCCTGCATCAGCTGGCAGGCCGCACGGCAGAGACGCTGACCATTGAATGTGTCTATTCCGGCAGCACACGGGAGATTGACTGTGCAACACTGGTGCCTGTCACATCACGTATTCCGACGGATACGCTCTGGCATCAGCTGATCGCGGTTAAAGACCAGTGGGCAGATCACGGGATTGAAACCGTACAGCGCATTGGTGACTGTCTGGCACCGGGCATTATTGCTGCGGCCAATCATGCAGGCCACAGCTATGCCCGTGCACTCCTGAGTGCACCGGCAGCGAATATGGATATTTATCGCTAACGCTGCTCTTGCGCCTCACGATTGCTACGCATTGCCCCCGATGCGTAGCAATCAGCTCAGACTGTTCGAACCAAGATTATGCGACAAAGCCCGCGCATAGCGGATAACCGCCGCGCCTAATTCCTGTTCCCGTGCTTTGTCCATCTGCAAAGCATTGATACTGAAAGCAATGCCGCCGACGGCACGATTACCGCTGAAATCATAAACCGGCGCACCGAAACAGAACATCCCTTCGCGCACCTGCTGATTATCAAGCGAATAGCCACGCTCGCGGATATCTTCCAGCTCCGCCATGAATGCCGCCATATCCTGCACCGTATGCTCTGTCAGCGGCTCCGGCAAACCATCCGCATAAATCTGCTCGATTGCCGCCTGCGGCATCGTGCTGAGAATAGCTTTACCGGTGGCAGTGAAAGCTGCAGGCAGGCGCATACCGATGCGGAAGGTAATGCCGAGCGGCACTGATCCGTGTTGAGAGGCGATATAAACCACGTCCTGCCCGTCGAGGATTGTCAGCGTTGCCGTCTCATTTTTCAGATCATGCTGCCCCTGCCATAGCCGGAAAAACTCTGCCACCATATCCGACTTGTTGACAAAGGCATTTGCCCACAACATTACATGTCCGCCCATGACAAAGCCGTTGTTGCGGCGGTCGAGAACACCAAGATCAGCCAGTGTATTGCAGAGACCGTGCACCGAGCTTTTGGCCAATCCCAATTCACGTGCAAGTCCGCTGACGGTCAGCGGCTCATCGCTCACAGCAATCATATCCAGCACCTGCGCTGCCCGCTGAACAGCGGGCGCTGCGGCTTTGGTTGCGGGCATATCTTTTACGGACATAGGACAGCTGCCTTTTTCTTGACGTTGGTCATTACCATCAATATTATACAGTATATCGAACATCGTTCAATATACTGAACGAATAATAACAGGAAATGGGAAATCATTATGTTGGAAACTATCAGGAAATCCGGCTGGCTATGCGAAGCCAATCTGATCGGCGGTAAATGGGTGAATGCAGACAGCGGCAAAACGCTGGATGTGACCGATCCGGCAACAGGCAAAGTGATCGGCACAGTTCCTTTTTCCGGCAAGGTAGAGACTGCCCGTGCGATTGCTGCCGCATCCGGTGCTTTTCCTGACTGGTCAGGCAAAACCGCAGCCGAGCGTTCGGCCCTGCTACTGGAACTCGTCCGTCTGATCCGTGAAAATTCTGATGTGCTGGCACAGATGCTCACCCTTGAACAGGGCAAGCCGCAGGCTGAAGCCAAAGGCGAGGTCGCAATCAGCGCCGCCTATATTCAGTGGTTTGCGGAAGAAGCCCGCCGTATAAACGGTGAGATCATCCCTTCCCCGTGGAAAGACCGCCGCCTCCTCGTTACCCGTGAGCCGATCGGTGTGGTCGGCGCCATCACCCCGTGGAACTTCCCCCTGTCAATGATTGCCCGTAAACTTGGCGCCGCACTGGCCGCCGGTTGCACCATCGTTATCAAGCCTGCTGAATTCACCCCTTATTGCGGCCTTGTCTGGGGCCTTCTGGCCGAGAAAGCCGGCATTCCGGCCGGTGTGGTCAATATTCTGACCGGTAATGCAGCTGAAATCGGCGGTGAGCTGACCGCCAGCCCTGTGGTTAAAAAGATCACATTCACCGGCTCCACCCGCGTTGGTAAGCTGCTCTATAACCAGTCTTCCGACACCATGAAGCGCCTGTCGATGGAACTCGGCGGCAATGCACCTTTCATCGTTTTTGATGATGCGGATATTGACCGCGCGGTTGAAGGTGCTCTGGCAGCCAAATACCGCAATTCCGGTCAGACCTGTGTCTGCACCAACCGTTTCTATATTCAGGACGGTATTTATGATGCTTTCGCAGAGAAATTTGCGGCACGTGTCAAAACCCTGAAAGTCGGCAACGGTTTTGATGCCGGTTCGGAACAGGGACCATTGATCAATGAAGCTGCCGTTGAAAAGGTTGAACATCATGTCAGCGATGCTCTTGCCAAAGGTGCGCGTACACTGACCGGCGGCCAGCGTCATGCGCTGGGCTTCACCTTCTATGAGCCGACCGTTATCGCCGATGCCACAGCAGACATGCTGGTTGCCCGTGAAGAAACCTTCGGCCCGCTGTCCGTGCTCTTCCGTTTTAAAGAAGAGAAAGAAGCCG
>JAIRVW010000110.1 GCA_031253705.1 Brucellaceae bacterium | reverse complement strand
AAGAAGAAGTTGTCTGCCCTTATTGCTCAACGCTTTATCGTCATGATGCAACTCTGAGCGCGGAACAGACTGTGCCGGCCGGTTGCAATTACCGCGATCCGGTTGTTGCCGCAGCTGAGTAAATCCGTTTACCGGTTGGGAAAGCGCCCCGTTTTCACCGTACAATAACAACCGGAATCGCATTGCGGCATCACCTGCTGGTGCAGTCTGCTTCCGGTTCTTATTACTGCCAAGATCATAACGGGGCCTTGTCCGCCGGATTTGTTTTCCGTTCAGACAATCCGGCTTATGCCTCATAGCATTTCCGATGCCTCAAGCCCGAAGCGGCTTTGCACCGGAATGTTTAAAGACAAAAAGATAGAGCGGTTCCGGCAATTCAATCGCGCATGGAACCGCTCTAACAGTTTTGAGGGCGACCATGCAAAATCAGAATGATCAGCGTATTCTCATTTCCGGTGCCGGTCTTGCCGGTATGACCACGGGTTTAGCACTGGCTGAACGGGGTTTTTCCGTTCTGATGCTGGAAAAAGCGCCTGCACTTTCTGAGGTCGGAGCCGGATTGCAACTGGCACCGAATGCAACGCGTCTTCTCAGCCGCCTCGGCATTATGGATGATTTGCTGCCGCAGGCTGTCAGCCCCGATGCGCTTTATCTGATGGACGGCGCGAAAGCGCAGCCGCTGATCCGCATGGAACTCGGCGCACAAGCTGCCCGACGCTGGAACGCCCCGTATGTCACCTGTCACCGCGCGGATTTGCAGGCTGCCCTGCTCAAAGCCGTGCGTGCGCATCCAAAGATTACACTGCATCTGGGTGCCAATGTATTGTCGCACCATATTGCGGCAGACAAAGTAACTATCCGCGTCGATCATAATGACCAGATCAGCGATTACAGCGGGCAGTTGCTGCTTGGCTGCGATGGTGTATGGTCAGCACAACGCGCCGGTATTCCGGTACAGAACAAGCCTGCCGGTGACGGCCGCGCAAGATTTACCGATCATATCGCATGGCGTACAACTTTGCCGCTGGATCAGGTTCCGCAAAGTTTTCTCAGCACACTCAAAGATCAGCTCTGCGTTTCCGCATGGCTTGGTCAGGGTGCCCATCTGATCGCCTATCCGATTAAAAGCGGCACAGCCTATAATTTCGTGGCCATTACTGACGGTGAAGATATCGGTACCAGCTGGGATATGAAAGGCGACAGCGCCGCTCTATTACGCAGTTTCAACGGCTGGTCACAGGCTGTCAGCGATGTTTTGCAGGCTGCACCGCAATGGACCTTCTGGCCGATGTTTGAAATGCCGGAACCAAAACTGGTTATCGACAAGCGTCTCGTTCTGCTCGGCGATGCCTCCCATGCGATGACACCTTTTGCAGCACAGGGTGCGGCCATGGCGATTGAAGATGCTGCGTCGCTCGCAGCCCATCTGTCGCCGGAGCAAACCGACCACACAGCCTCTCTGGCCGCCTTTGAAAAACAAAGGCTGGCGCGCATCGCCAAAGTTGCCCGCCGCGGACGGCTCAACCGCCTTGCCTATCACGCCAGCGGACCGGTCGCGCTCGCCCGCAACATGCTGTTTAAAATGCGTAAGCCGGAAGATTTCCTGCACGATCTCGACTGGCTCTACCAATATGATGCCGCAGATATAAACGCGTAAAAGCGCTTATTCTTTTGCCATTGCCTTGGTTGCGGCTTCCATATCCATCCACATAATTTCCCAGATATGGCCGTCAGGATCTTCAAAACTGCGGCCATACATAAAGCCGTAATCCTGTACCGGTGACGGGTCTGCCCGTCCGCCTGCCGCTGCAGCTTTACTGACGAACTGATCCACTTCCTGCTTGTCAGAGGCGGAGATACAGACCAGCACCTCACTGACCGCGCGGGCATCGGCGATGGCTTTCGGGGTAAACTGGCGGAATTTATCATGGGTCAGCAACATGACACAGATGGTTTCCGTCAGCACCATACAGGCTGCGGTCTCATCGCTGAACATGTCATTCTTCTTCGCGCCTATGGCTTCATAAAATTTTGTGGCCTGTGCGAGATTGCTGACAGGAAAATTCACAAAGATCATTCTGCTCATTGTTTTTCCTCCTCGGGATATTTGGCCTTGCTGTTTCGTTTTTATAATGGCCTCATCACAATACAATAAAATGTACGAATTTTGACAAGAGGCCGGATTTGAAAATTTACCGCAATGCCACGCCTGCCGATGCTGTTAAACTTGCAGCTATCTCTGTTGAAGTCTGGCTGAACACTTACGCCAAAACCGGCATCAGCAATGTTTATGCTGAATATGTTTTGCAACGTTTTACGCCGCGTTATTTTGGGCAAATGATCGCAGAAGATAAAAAACAGATCATAATTGCGGAAACAGACAATTATCTGCTTGGCTATATTGCCATTGATTATCACAGTGCCATGCCTGAGAGCCTGCAGGATCTGACTGCAGCCGAGATTGCCACGCTTTATGTCAGAGCCCGCCATGCCGGTTGCGGTATCGGATCTGCTTTACTGCAACAGGCACGTGCAGCGGTTTCGGCGCGAAATATCCGCCATATCTGGCTTTCGGTCTTGCATGATAATCACCCTGCATTAAACTTCTACTCGCAACAAGGTTTCATTAGACAGGGCACAATCTGGTTTGAACTCTCCGGTGAACGCCATGAAAACTATGTGCTGACACACCCGGTTTTGCCTGTCTGAACAACGGAGGAGCGTAATGCCGATACTCGGACTGGATCATGTTCAGCTTGCAATGCCTGCAGGCGGCGAGGACAAAGCCCGTGCATTTTATTCCGCCGTGCTTGGTATGACGGAAGTTGCAAAACCCGACAATCTGGCAAAGCGCGGCGGCTGCTGGTTTGAACTGCACGATATTAAAGTTCATCTTGGTGTTGAGCGCGGTTTTGCGCCGGCACAGAAAGCGCATCCGGCGTTTCTGGTTGATGACCTGCCCCGTTTTCTGGAAATGCTTGCAGCTCATGAGGTGGAAGCAACTGAAGATGAACCGCTCATCGGCTATCTCCGCGCTTATATTAATGATCCGTTCGGCAACCGTATTGAGCTGATGCAGAGGTTGTGAGCACTCTTATCGCTGGTGAAACATCAGACATGAAGAGCCTTTGACGAAACCCTGTTTTTCATAAAACGGAATGAGACGCTCAGGGCAATAAAGCTCAAAACTCTGAACTTTCTGCAGATCAGGGTGATTGATAATCCGTGTCACAATTTCCTGCCCCAGCCCCTGCCCGCGCGCTCTTTCATCCACGATCACATCAAAGATCAGTGCTTTAAAAACATAATCCGTCAGCACACGGGCAAAACCAATGACACGATACTGCATATCGCAACAGGCGATAATCAGATCGCAATGATTGAGCATGCTGATTGCATCTTCATAAGTGCGGTTCTGTGTCCACCACTCCTTTGTATAGAGCGCATAGAAACTCTGGTGATGCTTTTGTTCCAGCCGGTTCAGCCACTGATATTGCAAATCACTCTCCTCCGTCTGCCGTGTTATTTTAATATGAATTTTACAGGCATGTTTTATATTCAAAGTTAAACAGTCTGGAGAGTACCCCATGAGCAATGTTCAGTTTGAACAGGTCTGCCCGATTTTCAGAATTTTCGACATTGATAAAGCCAAAGAATTTTATCTTGGCTATCTTGGTTTTCAATGTGACTGGGAACATCGTTTTGCTGAAAACATGCCGCTTTATATGCAGGTTTCACGCGGCAAACTGATTTTGCATTTAAGCGAGCATCATGGTGACTGCAGCCCTGGCGCTAATGTTTTTGTCCGTCTTCGTGGCGTGGATGCCCTGCATGCAGAAATCAGTGCCCGCGAATACCGCTTTCTGCGTCCTGGCATTGAAACCCAATCATGGGGACGTATTCTGGCCGTGACTGATCCTTTCGGAAACCGCATTCAGTTTTGTGAAGGCCCGCACGGCGAATAGACAATAAAAAACACCCGCAACTTTCATTGCGGGTGTTTTGTTTCTTATCAAGATTTTAGTGCAGGATCTGGCTGAGAAACAGCTTAGTACGCTCATGCTGCGGATTGTCGAAGAATTCGGATGGCGAATTCTGTTCAACAATCTGTCCCTGATCCATAAAGATCACGCGGTTGGCAACCTGACGCGCAAAGCCCATTTCGTGGGTTACGCAGATCATGGTCATGCCTTCTTCAGCAAGGCTGACCATGGTGTCCAGCACTTCCTTGACCATTTCAGGATCAAGTGCCGAGGTCGGCTCATCGAACAGCATAATGCGCGGCTTCATGCACAGGGAGCGGGCAATCGCCACACGCTGCTGCTGACCACCGGAAAGCTGACCCGGATATTTATTGGCCTGCTCAGGAATCTTGACGCGTTCCAGATACTGCATCGCAATTTCTTCAGCCTGTTTCTTAGGCATTTTGCGAACCCAGATCGGAGCAAGCGTGCAATTCTCCAGAATTGTCAGATGCGGGAACAGGTTGAAATGCTGGAAAACCATGCCGACTTCGCGACGCACTTCATCAATCTTTTTCAGATCATTGGTCAGCTCTTTGCCGTCCACAAGGATCTGGCCTTTCTGATGCTCTTCAAGGCGGTTAATACAGCGGATCATAGTTGATTTGCCGGAGCCGGATGGCCCTGCGACAACGATACGCTCACCGCGCATCACGCGCAGATTAACGTCGCGCAACACATGGAATTCACCATACCATTTATGCATTCCGACAATATCGACTGCGACATCGGTTTTGGATATTTCCA
>JAIRVW010000092.1 GCA_031253705.1 Brucellaceae bacterium | reverse complement strand
CTGATCCGCAGGAAACGGATCAGTTCTCCCAAAGTGTAATTTAGCGACGCTGTGCCAGAACCATATAATTCACGTCGAGATCGCGTGAGCGGTTCCATGTGTCATTGAGCGGATTATAGCTCACACCGGTTTTTTCCAGCACGGTCAGACCGGCAGCCTGCAGAGGCTTTTCCAGTTCTTCAGGGCGCACCAGCTTTTCATATTGATGGGTGCCTTTCGGCAGCCAACGCAGCACATATTCCGCACCGATAATCGCAAGACCCCATGCTTTGAGCGTGCGGTTGATGGTGGCAACAAACATCAGCCCCTGCGGTTTGACCATTTTCGCAGTCGCCGACATGAACAGATCGACATCGGAGACATGCTCTACCACTTCCATATTCAGCACGATATCGAACTGCTCGCCCGCATCGGCCAGTGCTTCCGCAGTGGTTGCGCGATAATCAATCTCAATGCCCATCTCGGTAGCATGGATTTTGGCGACTTCAATATTGGTGGTTGAGGCATCGGCACCGATAACAGTAGCACCAAGGCGTGCCATTGGTTCACACAGCAGACCGCCGCCGCAACCAATGTCCAGAATGCGCAGGCCTTCCAGCGGCTTAGCCATCAGCGGATCACGGTTGAAATGTTTGCAGATCTGTTCTTTGAGATATTCCAGACGCGTCGGGTTGAATTTATGGAGCGGCCGGAATTTGCCCTGCGGGTTCCACCATTCGCTGGCAATGCGCGAGAAATGCGCAACTTCAGCAGGATCAATCGTCGTGCGGCCGGATACGGCTTCCTGTGGCTGCTGTGCGCCTGAATTGGTGCCTGTATCTGTCTGTCTGGACGTGTCGGACATAGCTATCTCCATTTGCCATTCATGGACTTGTCTGTTCATGGATGAAAGTCAAGCATCTTTTCGCCGGTTGTGCTTGCGAAGTGATCATAATTTCGGTATGTCAGCATCACTTACCTGTCAGGCGTACTGTTTCGTACGGCGTCAGGTTCCCGTTGGTTCTCATTTTCATTCAGGATATGTCGACATAATGGCGCGCATTGTGATGAAGTTCGGCGGCACTTCGGTGGCCGATATTGACCGGATCCGGAATGTGGCGCGTCACGTCAAACGTGAAGTCGATTCCGGAAATGAAGTGGCAGTTGTGGTTTCGGCTATGGCCGGTAAAACCAATGAACTGGTTGCCTGGACGCGTGAAGCATCGCCGATGCATGATGCACGCGAATATGATGCGATTGTTGCATCGGGCGAGCAGGTAACTGCCGGTCTTCTGGCGATTGTTCTGCAGTCTATGGGCGTGAATGCGCGTTCATGGCAGGGCTGGCAGATTCCGATTAAAACCGACATGACCCACGGCGCTGCCCGTATTACTGATATTGACGGTTCTTTCCTGATCAAGCGTTTCGGCGAAGGTCAGGTGGCGGTGATTGCCGGTTTTCAGGGTATCAGCCCGGATAATCGTATTTCGACGCTTGGCCGCGGCGGTTCCGATACATCTGCTGTGGCTATAGCAGCTGCGGTGAAGGCGGATCGCTGTGATATCTATACGGATGTGGACGGTGTTTATACAACCGACCCGCGTGTGGAGCCGAAAGCCCGCCGTATGGCGAAAATTTCCTTTGAAGAGATGCTGGAAATGGCATCCCTTGGCGCTAAAGTGCTGCAGGTTCGCTCCGTAGAACTGGCCATGGTGCATAAAGTGCGTACATTTGTACGTTCAAGCTTTGAAGATCCGCATGCGCCGGGCATGGGTGATCCGCTCAACCCTCCCGGAACGCTGATTTGCGATGAGGATGAAATCGTGGAACAACAGGTCGTAACAGGTATCGCTTTCGCCCGAGACGAAGCTCAGATTTCATTGCGCCGCGTGGCAGACCGCCCGGGTGTATCTGCGGCGATTTTCGGCCCGCTGGCTGATGAACATATCAATGTTGATATGATCGTGCAGAATATTTCGGAAGACGGTTCGAAAACCGATATGACTTTCACCGTTCCTTCCGGTGATATGGATAAGGCGGTTCATGCGCTGGATAAAGTAAAGTCGGAAATCGGCTGTGACTCGATCCAGTCCGAAACCGGTCTGGCTAAAATTTCGATCATTGGTACCGGTATGCGCTCGCATGCAGGTGTTGCCGCGACTGCTTTCAAGGCGATGGCAGATAAGGGTATCAATATCCGTGCAATCACCACATCCGAGATTAAAATCTCGATCCTGATCGACAGCGCTTATACAGAACTCGCGGTACGAACCCTGCATTCTGTTTACGGGCTGGATAAGCACTGAGATAGCTGAATTTATAAAATTTCAGAAAGGCAGTGCTTCGCGGCACTGCCTTTTTTTATGTTTTGCTGCTGATTGAATTTTCTGCCGGAATAAAACATTCTGGTCATTAGTGTTGCAAGCACGCAAATCAGTTCGAGCTATGCGTCTGTTGCATGGCTTGCATATCAGTTTGCTGATGTTGAGCACTATATTGAGGGGAAATATATCAGCGGGCAGAATTGGCGGTATTTCTGTTAATGAAGGTCTTTTAATCGGTTTATGCCTCAATTTTGGCGTTTTAACCAGATGACAGGCGCAATTAACATAAAGATTTGATGATTGCGGCCTAGACGATTGTGAGAAAAATGCTCACAAGCAAAACAAACTGAGCTATGCACACAGCGGTGTGATTCGTGATCAGGCAGGTCTTGTATTATAAAAGCATTGAATAATGCCGGGCCGAACCTGATCAGATGAACGGTGACAGCCATGGAACCGGCCATAAGAAAAAGACAGATTATGGTTTGATCTTTGGCGTGAAGCATCTGGAGGAGCATTGAGACCCTATGCGTGAGCTGACAGCCGGACCCCGGATTTTGCTCAAGCGTCTTCGCGCTTTAATGGCGGAAGCGCTGGAACCGCAGGAACGTCTTGACCATATTGTGCGTGAGATCGCGCAAAATATGGTGGCGGAGGTCTGTTCTTTTTATGTGCTTCGCTCCGATGAAATTCTCGAGCTCTACGCAACCGAAGGTCTGAACCCGCAGGCCGTGCATCTGGCGCAATTGCGGCTGGGGCAGGGGCTTGTCGGTACGATTGCTGCAACTGCCCGTCCGCTCAATCTGACGGATGCTCAGAGCCATCCCGCATTCACCTATCTGCCGGAAACCGGCGAAGAGATTTATAACTCCTTCCTCGGCGTACCGGTTTTGAGGGCAGGCCGGACGATGGGCGTGTTGGTTGTGCAGAACCGCACTAAGCGCGCTTATCGTGAGGACGAACTGGAAGCGCTGGAAACCACGGCGATGGTGCTGGCGGAAATGGTTGCCTCAGGCAATCTCACCCGTCTTGCGCGTCCCGGTGTGGAACTGACCAATGGTCGTTCTGTCAGCTTCAACGGACATGCTTATAATGAAGGCGTTGGTCTTGGCCATGTGGTGTTGCATGAGCCGCGCATTGTCGTGACCAATCTCTTCAATGAAGATATTGAACATGAGATTACACGCCTTGATGAGGCGATGGGTTTTCTGCGTCTCTCCATTGACGATATGTTGTCGCGCCGTGATGTAGCGATGGAAGGCGAGCATCGTGATGTGCTGGAAGCGTACCGGATGTTTGCCCATGACCGCGGCTGGATGCGGCGTCTGGAAGAGGCCATCCGTAATGGTCTGACCGCAGAAGCAGCGGTTGAAAAAGTCCAGAGTGATACGCGCGCCCGGATGATGCATTTAAGCGA
>JAIRVW010000012.1 GCA_031253705.1 Brucellaceae bacterium | reverse complement strand
ATGCGCAATATCAGGCGCGGGTGAATGATTTTGACTATGATGTCATTACCTCGATTGTGCCGCAGAGCCAGTCTCCGGGCAATGAACAGCGGGAAATGTGGAGCAGCAAATCTGCCGATATGAAAGGCAGCAAAAACTATGCAGGGATTAAAAACCCGGCCATCGACAAGCTGATCGACTATGTGGTCTATGCCAAGGATCACGACGAACTGGTGGCTGCCACCCGCGCCCTCGACCGTGTACTGCTTTGGAATTATTACACCGTGCCGCAATGGTATTCCGATACGATCAATGTCGCCTATTGGAACAAGTTCGGTCTGCCGGATAAACAGCCGGACTATGCAGGGATTGATCCCTTCTCCTGGTGGATCAAGCCAAAATCATAAATGGCTCACTCTGATTTGGTCTTGTGTTTTGACTCACATTTTTTGAGCCTGATGACGGATCAAATCACAGCTGTGAAGCAGGAGAAAAATCATGGCAGAGCATAGCAACAGCCTGATAAACCGGCGGCAGGTTCTTGTATTAAGCGGGGCTGCGGCACTCAGCTCTGCTTTACCGGTACGCCTGCAGGCACAGGAAAGCCAAAACACTGCCAGCCACGGACTGGCGGTGTTTGATGACCTGAAATATCCCGATGGTTTCAGCCATTTTGACTATATCAATCCGCAAGCACCCAAAGGCGGCATATTCCGGTTTTCGGTTCACGAATGGACGCTGAATCAGGCGCCCAATACCTTCAACACCTTCAATACATTTTCTGCCTTCGGCGATGCACCGCCGCGGATGGAAATCTGCTTTGACAGCCTGATGACCCGTGCACTCGATGAGCCGGATGCGATTTACGGATTGCTGGCTGAAAATGTGACTGTCAGTGCTGACGGCAAAAGCTTTCTGTTCAAGTTGCGTGAACAGGCACGTTTCCATGATGAGACGCCGGTCACAGCGCATGATGCTGCTTTCAGCTATGATCTGCTCAAAGAAAAAGGCCACCCCGCCCTGCGCTTGCTGCTTGCCAAAATGGACAGCGCTGTTGCCGAGGATGACTATCACCTGAGGCTGACACTCAAAGGTGAAACTGCGGGACAGAACCGTCGTCTCATCACCAATATGGCCACGCTGCCGGTGCTCTCTAAAGCCTATTACACGCAGCATAGTTTCGACGGTAACAGCCTGAGTATTCCGCTCAGCTCCGGTGCCTATAAAATCGGTGACTTCTCGGCCGGACAATTTATCGAATATCAGCGCAATGAGAATTATTGGGCCAAAGATCTCAATGTGAATGTCGGGCGCAATAATTTTGACCGTATCCGCATTGAATTCTTCCGTGACAGGCAACCGGCTTTTGAGGCCTTCAAGAAAGGCATTCTGGACTGGCGTGCCGAGAGCGTTTCAAAGTCATGGGCGAATGATTATGATTTCAGTGCCGTGCAAACCGGCAAAGTCATCCGGAAGCGTTTCCCTGCGTGGAAAATTCCGTCCATGCAGAGCTGGGCGCTCAACCAGCGCCGCGAGCGTTTTCGCGATAAGCGGGTGCGTGAAGCGATAGGACTGTGCTTTGACTTTGAATGGAGCAACAGAAACCTGTTCAGCAATCTGTATCAGCGCCAGCAATCCAATTTCAGCAATTCGCCATTTGAGGCAAAGGGCAAACCCTCGCCTGAAGAACAGGCCGTTATCACACGCCATGCTGCCATGATGGATGAAGAGACCCGTGCTGCACTGCTGGATGATGCGGTCACTATGCCTGCCACAGACGGCAGCGGCCGCAACCGCGAACAATTGCGCCGTGCAGCGGAACTGATGAAAGAAGCCGGATATCAGCGTAAAGGCCAATGGCTGGCAGATCAGAGCGGTCAGATTTTTACGCTGGAAATCCTCAATGATGCTGACGGGTTTAACCGCATCTATAACCCGATGATCAAAAACCTGAATGCCATCGGCATCAATGCGTCTGTGCGCATGGCGGAAGCCGCGACCTATCAAAAACGCCTGCTGGATTTTGATTATGATATGATCGGCTTTGCCTCCAGCTCCTCTCCGACACCGGACAGAGCCACACTGGCCGTCATGTACGGCTCTGAAAGCGTTCAGCTGCCTAGCTCACAAAATTATACCGGCACCAGCAGCCCTTTAATAGACGCATTGCTGGATGATGTAGCACAAGCCGACAGCCGTCAGGATCTGACTGCTGTTATCCTTGTGCTTGACCGGTTGTTACGCTACCGCAGAGACTGGATACCCGGCTATTCGGCCGGCGGAAAGCTGATCGCCTACTGGGACAAGTTCGGCATGACAGAATCGCCGCCCTATGGCGGTTATCCGGAATTTTACTGGTGGTATGATAAAGAGAAAGCCGCGCAGCTTGGTAAAACATAATTCAGCTCTTTGCGCTAAATTCACAAAAGACAATAAAAAACAAACAGGATTATTCATCTGATGGGCGCTTATATTCTCCGACGCCTGCTGCTGATGATTCCGACCATTTTCGGAATCATGGCCATTTCTTTTGCCGTCATCCAGTTTGCTCCCGGCGGCCCTGTAGAGCGCGTTATCGCGCAGTTGCAGGGACAGGGCGGCGATGCCATGGACAGGCTCTCAGGCGGAGGCGCTGATGCAGGCGCAATATCAATGGACAGCAGCGGCTCCTCGAAATATCGCGGTGCGCAGGGGCTTGATCCTGAATTTATCGCCAGTCTCGAAAAGCAGTTCGGTTTTGACAAACCGCCGCTTGAACGCTTTGGCCTGATGCTGTGGAACTATGCGCGCTTTGACTTCGGCCGTTCTTATTTCCGCGATATTGAAGTGATTGACCTCATTAAAGAAAAGCTGCCGGTTTCGATTTCGCTCGGCCTGTGGCTCACGCTGATTTCCTATATGATTTCCATTCCGCTCGGTATTACCAAAGCCGTACGCGACGGCTCGCGTTTCGATGTCTGGACCAGCGGGGTGATCATTGTCGGCTATGCGATCCCGAGCTTCCTTTTTGCTATCATGCTGATCGTGCTCTTTGCGGGCGGTTCGTTCTTCGACTGGTTCCCGCTGCGCGGACTGACCTCTCCTGATTTCGATCAGATGAGTCTGTGGGGCAAAATCACCGATTATATCTGGCACATGGCGCTGCCGGTACTGGCACTGGTGCTGTCGGCTTTTGCGACCACAACGCTTCTCACAAAAAACTCGTTTCTGGAAGAAATCCGTAAGCAATATGTCACCACTGCGCGTGCCAAAGGTCTGACAGAGCGGCAGGTGCTCTACGGTCATGTGTTCCGCAATGCGATGCTGATTGTGATTGCCGGTTTCCCCGGTGCGTTCATCACCGCCTTCTTCACCGGCTCGCTGCTGATTGAAACCATCTTCTCGCTCGACGGTCTTGGTCTGCTTGGCTACCAGTCTGTACTGAACCGCGATTATCCGGTGGTTTTTGCCAATCTGTTTATCTTCTCGCTGATCGGTCTGCTCGTCAGCCTGCTCTCCGACCTCACTTATACATGGATTGATCCGCGCATTGATTTTGACCGGAGGGATGTGTGATGAGTGCTGTCACGGCTACCCCTTCTACGCGTGTGAAACGTCCGTTTCTGTCGCCGCTCAACCAGCGGCGCTGGCGCAATTTCAAGGCCAACCGGCGCGGCTGGTGGTCTTTATGGCTGTTTCTGTTCCTGTTTGTGACCTCGCTCTTTGCCGAATTTATCGCCAATGACAAACCAATTCTGGTTTCATACAAGGGCGAAATTCTGATGCCGGTGCTGGTTGATTATCCGGAAGAGAAATTCGGCGGTTTCTATGCGGTCACCGACTATCGCGACCCCGTGATACAAGACGAGATTAACCAAAACGGCTGGGCGATCTGGCCGCCGGTTCGCTATTCCTACCGCACGGTAAACAACGAGATTCCGGAAGCGGCACCGTCCAAACCTTTCTGGCTGATGTCGAAAGAACAACGCTGTGCCCGCTATGCAGAAGGCGTGAATGATCCCAACTGCACTCTTGGCAATATGAACTGGCTCGGCACCGATGATCAGGCGCGCGATGTTTTTGCCCGTGCGCTCTATGGTTTCCGTATCTCTGTCTTGTTCGGCCTTATCCTCACAGCCTTTTCCGGTGTGATCGGTGTCACAGCCGGTGCGGTACAGGGCTATTTCGGCGGCTGGGTCGATCTGATCTTCCAGCGCTTCATCGAAATCTGGTCGTCCATACCGGTGCTCTATCTGCTGCTGATTATCGCGGCCATTCTGCCGCCGGGCTTCTGGGTGCTGCTGTTCATCATGCTGCTGTTCTCATGGGTTGCCTTTGTCGGCGTTGTCCGTGCCGAATTCCTGCGCGCCCGTAATTTTGAATATGTGAATGCGGCACGCTCGCTGGGCGTCAATAACCGCACCATCATGTGGCGGCATTTGCTGCCCAATGCGATGGTTGCAACCCTGACCTTCCTGCCGTTCATTCTCAACGGCTCGATCACAACACTGACTTCGCTCGATTTCCTCGGCTTCGGTCTGCCTCCGGGTTCCGCATCGCTTGGTGAAATGCTGGCACAGGGTAAGAATAATCTTCAGGCACCATGGCTTGGCATAACCGGCTTTATCGTTATCTCGCTGATGCTGTCGCTGCTGATCTTTGTCGGTGAAGCAGTGCGTGATGCCTTTGATCCGCGAAAGGCTTTTAAATGAGTTCCCATGAAAAAGCCGAAGTGCTGCTGAGTGTTCGCGATCTGTCGATTGCCTTTCATCAGGATGGTCAGGACAGGATTGCTGTCGATCATATTTCCTTCGACATACACAAAGGCGAAACCGTCGCTCTGGTGGGTGAATCCGGCTCAGGTAAATCCATCTCCGCTTTGTCGGTGCTAAAACTGCTGCCCTACCCGTCCGCCAGCCATCCGTCCGGTCAGATTTTCTTCAATGGTGAAGATATGCTGACCCTGCCGGAGAGCAAATTGCGCGGCGTGCGCGGCAATGACATTGCCATGATTTTTCAGGAGCCGATGACCTCGCTCAATCCGCTGCACACAGTGGAACGTCAGATCAGTGAAATTCTGCGTCTGCATCAGGGCATGGGCGAGAAACAGGCACGCGCCCGTACCATTGAACTGCTCAATGAAGTCGGCATCCGCGAACCGGAAAAGCGCCTGCAATCCTATCCGCATCAGCTTTCCGGCGGTCAGCGTCAGCGCGTGATGATCGCCATGGCGCTCGCCAATAAGCCGAAGCTGCTGATTGCTGATGAGCCGACCACCGCGCTTGATGTGACCGTGCAGGCTCAGATTTTGCAGCTGCTGGCCGAGCTGAAGCGCTCGCAAAATATGTCGATGCTGTTCATCACCCATGATCTGGGTGTCGTGCGCAAGATTGCCGACCGCGTTTGCGTCATGCATCACGGTAAAATCGTGGAAAGCGGCAAGACGGAAGAGATTTTCACCAATCCGCAGCATGACTATACCAAGCATCTGCTGAGCGCAGAGCCGAAAGGTGCGCCGCTGCCTGCGCAAAATCATGCACCGCTCGTGATGAGCGGCGAAGATATCAAAGTCTGGTTTCCGATCAAAAAAGGCTTTATGCGCAAGACCGTTGATTATGTGAAAGCAGTTGACGGTATCAATGTGGAACTGCGTGCGGGGCAAACGCTCGGCGTGGTCGGTGAATCCGGTTCCGGCAAAACCACGCTCGGACTGGCACTGTCGCGCATGATTTCCTCCAAAGGCACGATCCGCTTTGGTGAGCGCAATATCGATCAATTTTCCTTCAAGGATATGCGCCCGCTGCGTCGTGAAATGCAGATTGTGTTTCAGGATCCGTTCGGCTCGCTCAGCCCGCGTATGTCTGTGGCTGAAATTATTGCCGAAGGGCTGCAGGTGCATGAGCCGAAACTCACCGCTGACGAACGCGATGATAAAGTGGTTGCCGCTTTGCATGAGGTGAATCTCGATCCGGAAAGCCGTTTCCGCTACCCGCATGAGTTTTCCGGCGGCCAGCGCCAGCGTATCGCCATTGCCCGCGCCATGGTGCTCAATCCGCGTTTTGTGATGCTGGATGAGCCGACCTCAGCTCTGGATATGAGTGTACAGGCGCAGGTAGTCGAATTGCTGCGCAATTTACAAAAAAAGCACAATTTAAGCTATCTTTTCATCAGTCACGACTTGCGTGTGGTGAAAGCCCTTGCCAATCATGTTCTGGTAATGCGCAATGGCAAAGCGGTGGAATATGGTCCGGCAGAGGAAATCTTTGAGGCGCCGAAAACCGATTACACCCGCGCACTGATGGCAGCAGCCTTCCGTTTGGAGACGGCTGAAAAGGGAGTGGTAAATCAATGAGTGCAGCAACAAAAAACGCCGGTCAGAATACGGGTAAAATCTATTTTGCAGCGACCGGCTGGGATCCGGAAATCTGGATGAAAGCCTTTGCAAAATCTGCACCGGAGCGTGAAATCGTCACCGAGGTTAAAGCCGGTGAGGAAGCCTCCATTGATTATGCTCTGGTCTGGAAGCAGAAGCGCGGCTCGCTCGCTAATCTGCCTAATCTGAAAGTTATTTTCTCACTCGGTGCCGGTGTGGATCATGTGTTTCACGATGATCAGGTGCCGGATCTGCCGATCGTGCGGACTGTTTCGCCTGATCTGACCATGCGTATGACCGAATATGTGGTCTGGCAGGTCCTCGATCATCATCGTCTCGGCGCACAATATCGCGCCCAGCAGCTCAAAAAAATCTGGCGCGAAGACCGCCGTCAGCCTGCGGCCAATGAGGTCAATGTCGGGATTATGGGCTTAGGCGTTTTGGGGCGCGACGCGGCTGACAAGCTGAAACATATCGGCTTCAATGTCAGCGGCTGGAGCCGCCGTCCGCAGGATGTTGCAGGCGTTACCACCTATCACGGTCAGGACGGACTGACCGACTTCCTCAAACAGGTTGATATTCTCGTCTGCCTGCTGCCGCTGACACCGGATACCAAAGGCATCCTGTCAATGTCCGTGTTCGGCCGTATGAAAGAAGATGGCCCGCTCGGCGCACCGATCCTGATTAATGCCGGACGCGGCGGTTTGCAGAATGAGGCGGATATTCAGGCAGCGCTTGAACGCGGCCTGCTTTCTGCAGCCTCGCTCGATGTGTTCGAAACCGAACCATTGCCGGAAACAAGCCCGCTCTGGGGTAATCCGAAAATCACCATCACCCCCCATGCGGCAGCCAGTTCCTCCGCCAATGCTCTGGCACCGGAGATCATTAAAATGATCCGCGATTATGAGCACGACGGTACACTGGTCAATCTCGTTGATCGTGAGAAACAATATTAAAATGATAAAAGAGCCGGATTTTCCGGCTCTTTTTTATGCAATACGGATCATTCCCTGCTCACTGATATGCAATTGCCGCTGATCTAATCCGGCATATGTCTCGCGATCCAGTTGATAGGCAGGCGGGATTGTCAGCCCCATTTCCTCAGCCACAATCAGCCCCAGCAGCAGAATCGCATCCGGCTCATGCAGCAGAATCGCAGCCGGTGCGCGGTTGCTGTGCACCAGTTCCAGAAGCACGGCCGCAGCCGATGAAGAGCCGACCGTTGCAGGCAGGCACAGCACTTTGCCGGATACAGATTGCCCGTATTGCGGATGACGCACATTGGCGATCAGACCGGTTTGCGGATCAACCCCGCCCCAGAAACTGATAGGAGCCGTCAGGGCAAAACCAGTTGCCTCCACACCAGCGCCTGCGACCAGTATTTTTGCCTGCAGAGTATCTGTCCCCATCACCATGCCCCCTCCGACAAACGGACATGACCGGTAACCGCGCTTTCAACACATTCCTGCAACGAGCCATAGACAACACCATAACCGGTATTGCCCGGTGCATAATGGGCAAATTTACCGGAATTGGTCATTAGCACTGCATTGTCTTTTTCCGGCAGAATCGGGGTGACGACTACGCAGGTATCAGCCACCACAATCACCCCTGCCTGTTCCAGTCTTTGCCGCCGCTGATTCTGCTCCAGCTCGCGCAACACATGCCGCCCCGTGCAGGCATAAAGCGGCACAGTGAGACGCCGCTCAGAAATAGCCGCCTCTAACTGGTCAAACTCATCCAGTGATAAATGCGGACTGCCGATGGCTACCGCGTCGATTCTGTCCGCCACAATTGTAGACAGACCTTTGCGCGCCTCCCGTACCAATTGCGGTGTTACGCGGATCGTTTCTAACGGCGCAGTGCCCTGTAGTGCCGTTTCAATATCCGGCGCCTCCGGTGTGCGACCTGCAATATGAAACAGGCCAACCGCACCGGATGAGGCAGAGGCCGCGCCAAAGGCCTTCAGATCATCCTCTGCCAGCAATTCCGGTGCAACGCCTGTCACCACGCCGATAGAATCGCCAATCAGCCGCCCGTAAAGATTGCCCAGTACCGGCCATGCCACGGCCTGCCTTAAGAGCGCAGAATCAAGTGCGCTCAGATCAACCACCACCGTGGCTCGCCGATTCTCCGGCCGATGCAATCCGTAATCCGGTGCGCGACCGGCAATCGCGCACGCAATATCCAGATAGTCGCCATAGCGATTCGTACGGGCGCCCAGAACCGAATTGCAGAACACCACGGCATTCGATTCGCCCCATGCCACATCGGTACCGGTTTGCGGGCGGTGCCCTGCCTGATAGGGCGCGCAGGTCCATGACGACTCACATCCGAGTTTGATATAGGCCTGCATCATACGCTTGGCCATTGCGGCCTCGTGCGGCGGCAGGCGGTTACCGGAACAACCGGTCAGATCCAGAGAACCGACATTGAGCGTTGAGCGCACGCGCACCTTCGCCTGCCCTTCGACCAGCTTTTCAGCGAAATAAGTACCGCTGTCACCATGATAAAGCGCGCCGTCAATATGTGCGGAAGCAATAGGGATCAGCCTCGGCGCGCCCATCAGCTCTGCGGTTCTGGCGACAATACGCATTGCCATCGCCGCCCCTGCACCATCGCGGCCGTTGATAACGGCACGTTCCTCCGCATTCAGCGCCAGCACCATAGGTTCCTCCCGAATAAAATTACGACAAAGTTTTCCGCATTGTCAGCGATGTCACGCGGGTAAAACCCGGATGCATGGTTTCAGCAATGACTGCAAAGCCCAGTTTTTTGAATAGTTTCTGATTGTCGGTCAGCTCGATACGCACTTGCAGGTCAATATGCGACATGCCGCGCTCACGCCCCAGTTTTTCAGCCTGTTCCACCAGACGGCGCGCAACGCCAAACCCGCGAAACGGAGCGGCAACCGCCAGTTTACCTAAATAGAGATGATCGCCCCTGTCAGCCAGAAACACACATCCGGCCAGCTGCCCGTCACAGAACACCCCGTAAGCAGTCTCAATGCCTGCTTTGTCACGCAGAATCGCCGTATTCAGCAATCCGGCAGAACTCGGCGGATCAATCACCCCGTCCATCGTGGCAAAGGCATCCTGAATGAGCAGCAACAAAGCGTCGAACCTGTCATAATCAGGTGTAATCGTGAAAACCTGAAATGACCGGTTCTGCGTGCTCATCAATCTGCTGCCTTCCGCCGTTTATAGCGCATGGTTTCAAACCGCGCGGACAGAGAATCATAAAGCAGCAAACGTCCCAGCAAAGGCTCACCGATTCCGGTGATCAGCTTAATCACTTCCATCGCCTGCAGAGAGCCGAGAATCGCCGGTAGGGCACCGATCACGCCTGCTTCTGCACAAGAGGGAATCAGCCCCTCCGGCGGCGGCTCAGGAAACAGATCGCGGTAATGCGGCAGAGGATTGCCCTCAGAATCACTCTCATAGGGTTTGAGCACAGTGAGCGAACCATCAAACCGCCCCATGGCTGCAGTAACCAGCGCTTTTTCGAGCAGAGCCGCCTGATCGGCCACCAGATAGCGGGTGGCAAAATTATCCGAACCATCGACGATAATATCATAGGCCGAAAACAGTTCTGTCACGTTTTCCGGTGTGAGCCGCAATGTATGACAGGCAACTTCAATATGCGGGTTAATGCTATGGATGGTGGCCGCTGCACTGTCGGTTTTATTCTCACCGATACTGTCGGTGTGATGCACCACCTGACGCTGCAGATTAGACAATGTCACCATATCATCATCGACAATGCCGAGATGGCCGACACCGGCAGCGGCCAGATAAAGCAGCGCCGGACTGCCAAGCCCGCCTGCGCCAATCACCAGAACCCGCGCATTTTTGAGCTTCTGCTGCCCTGCCCCGCCGATTTCCGGCAGAATAATATGGCGCGCATAACGCTCGATTTCTAATCCGCTGAAAGGTTCTGATTGTGTACTCATGCGCCAAGTTTAGCGCATAAATGCAGCGCCTTCAAATATCATAAGGGGTGAGCGATGCTGCGCTGACATTGAAAAATTGTGCCTCGCCTTTAAGGTCGCGAAACAGCGCACGATCCGTGCCGGTCATAAAAGCCTGCGCACCCAGATCGTCAATAATATCGAACAAAGCAGCACGTCTGCCCTCGTCGAGATGGGCGGCAATTTCATCGAGCAGCAGCACCGGCGTCATATTAGCAAGATTGGCTGTCAACCTTGCATGGGCAAGCACCAGACCGATCAGCAGTGCCTTCTGCTCGCCCGTCGAGCACAAAGCCGCCTGCATACCTTTAGGCCGGTGATGCACCACCATATCCGTGCGGTGCGGCCCGTCCAATGTACGCCCTGCCGCACGGTCACGGCCACGCATATCACGTAAGGTCCGGCGGAAATTCTCTTCCAGATCCAGTGCCGCTTCAAGGCGGATACGCCCTTCCAGCTCGCCTTCCAGAAAACAGTCCACTTTCGGGAACGGGCTGTCATCCGGTGTCTGTTCAATCATCGCGGCAATCAGCGCCATCAGTTCGGCACGGGCTGCGGCAATGGCTGTGCCAAGCTCGGCCATTTGCGCTTCAATCGCATCCAGCCATTGCGCATCACTGTTATAATCTGAGATCAGCCGGTTGCGGCTGCGCATAGCCTTTTCATAATCCAGCACGCGCTTGCCATGGCTGACATCAATCGCCAGCACCATACGGTCAAGAAAACGGCGGCGGTCACCGGCCGAGCCGGTAAATAACCCGTCCATTGCCGGAATGAGCCAGATAATGCGGGAATAGTCGAGCAGCTGATCGGCACTCGCAGGCGCACCATTGATGCGCACCTTACGTCCCGCCTCACCACTGGTACCGGCCAGTCCGGTTCCGATTTCAGCCTCACCATAGCTTGCCGATTCCAGCAATGCATGAATGGCAAAACCGTCAGGCGCACCGCTGCGGCTGACATCGGCATAAGACGCACGACGCATCCCCCGCCCCGGCGACAGAAAGGAAACGGCTTCAAGAAGATTGGTTTTACCTGCACCATTTTCGCCGGTCAGCACTACATGGCCGCCGCTCAGCGGCAGCGACAGGCTGTCATAATTGCGAAAATGCGCAAGCCGCAGACGACGGAAACTCACCCGTTCGCTGCGACCTGAAATTTGTGCATCAATGTTCGTATGCGTGCTCACCCGTACACTTATACACGCATCGGCATCAGAACATAGATCAGATGTTCATCGCCTTCATCGCGCACCAGCATTGGTGAACCGGCATCAGCCAGCATGAATACGGCTTCCTTGCCGGAAAGCTGCGATGTGATATCGAGCAGATATTTCGAGTTGAAGCCGATTTCCATCGGTTCACTGTCATAGCCTGCCGGTACTTCATCGGTTGCGGAACCGGAATCAGGATTGTTCAC
>JAIRVW010000437.1 GCA_031253705.1 Brucellaceae bacterium | reverse complement strand
ACCGCAGAAAAGCAAGGCAACTCTGGAAAGTCGGGGGAAACTCCGCGCCGAAGGTGTAAGTAAGCCTCAACAGGCTTGCGAGTCTCTCAGGCTTCCGACAGAGGGGTACATCATGGCTTTCCGCTTTTGCGGAAGGCGGACGTGTGTCTCTGGAGTGAAAAATGGGCGATACATCTTCTTTAAAAACGCTTCCGCTGGAAGAACTACATATTGCATCCGGTGCCCGTTTCGGCGGCTTTGCTGGTTGGAACATGCCGCTGACCTATCCGCTTGGCGTGATGAACGAGCATGGTCATACACGTGAACAGGCTGGTCTGTTTGACATCTCGCATATGAAACTCATTGAAGTTTCTGGCAGCGATGCTGCCGCTTTGTTTGCAAAGCTGTGCCCGATTGATGTCACCAAACTCAATGAAGGCCAGTCGAAATATACGTTCCTTATGAATAATGACGCAGGCATCATTGATGACCTGATCGTGACCCGTCTGGGTGACGAGCGCTTCATGATCGTCGCCAATGCCGGTAATGCCGATATTGATATTGCGCATTTCCAAAAAGGCGCTACAGGTCTCAACTGCACAGTTACACCGCTTGACCGCGTTCTGCTTGCCATTCAGGGCCCGCAGGCTGCGGATGTGATGAAAAGCCTCGCATCTGATTTGGGTTTCAGCGTTGAAGAGCTGAAATTCATGCACGGTTTTGAGCCGAAACAGGGCTGGTTTGTGACCCGTTCCGGTTACACCGGTGAAGACGGCTTTGAAATTGCCGCGCCGCTCAGCGATGCACAGGCACTGGCGAAATCCCTGCTGGGCGATGCCCGCGTTGCATGGATCGGCCTTGCTGCCCGCGACAGCCTCCGCCTTGAAGCCGGTCTCTGCCTGCATGGTCAGGACATTACTGAGACCATTGATCCGGTTTCTGCCGGTCTGACATGGGCGATCACCAAAGCAGTACGTGAAACAGCAGCATTCCCTGCTGCCGCTAAAGTTCTGGAACTGATTGCTAACGGCCCTGAAAAGCGCCGTGTCGGCATCAAGCCGGAAGGCCGTCAACCGGTTCGCGCCGGTACCAAACTGTTTGATGAAGCCGGCAACGAAGTCGGTGAAATCACTTCCGGCGGCTTCGGCCCTTCAGCCGGTTTCCCTGTTGCCATGGGTTATGTCAGAGCCGATCTGAAAGAACCGGGCACACGTCTTTTTGCGGAAGTCCGCGGCAATAAAGTGCCTGTAGACGTCCATACACTTCCATTTACTCAACCTCGCTATCACAAAGGATAATCGCATGCCTAAAATCTTTTTTACCGAAGATCATGAATGGCTCAGCGTTGAAGGCGACATTGCAACTGTCGGCATCACCAACCACGCTCAGGAACAGCTCGGCGACCTCGTTTTCGTAGAACTGCCTGAAGTTGAACGCGTTGTTGAAAAAGGCGAAGCCATTGTTGTGGTTGAGTCCGTTAAGGCTGCATCCGATGTGTATGCACCAATCAATGGCGAAGTTATTGAAATTAATGAAGAACTGAACGGCAATCCTGCGCTCGTCAACAGCGCGGCAGAAGGCGAAGGCTGGCTGTGGAAGATGAAAATCTCCGATGCAGCTCAGCTCGAAGGTCTGCTCGACGCTGCCGGTTATCAGGCACTGGTTGGCTAAATCATGGCAGCATCATCTCTTCCTTTTGTAGAGCGCCATATCGGCCCGCGCGCCAATGAACAGCAGGAAATGCTCTCTGTTCTTGGTCTGCCGTCGCTGGACGCTCTCATCAGTCAGGCAGTGCCGCAGTCAATTCGTCTTGACCGCGCACTCAACCTGCCTGCTCCGCTCGATGAAGCCGCAGCTCTGAGTGAACTGTCCGGCATTATGGGTCGCAACGTGGTTGCCAAAAGCTTCTACGGTGCGGGCTATCACGGCACCCACGTGCCGCCGGTCATTCAGCGCAACCTGTTTGAAAATCCGGCATGGTACACAGCCTATACACCGTATCAGGCTGAAATCAGTCAGGGTCGCCTTGAGCTGCTGTTCAACTTCCAGACGCTGGTAACAGAGCTGACCGGCCTGCCGGTTGCCTGTGCATCGCTGCTGGATGAAGCAACTGCTGTTGCTGAAGCTGTTGGCATTGCCTATCGCCATCACCGTGAAAAACGTCCGAAAATGGTGATTGCCGGTGAATTGCACCCGCAGACACTGGATGTTCTGAATACCCGTGCAGAACCGCATGGCATGATCATTGAAGTTGGCGGCGAAGTGGATACCACAACCGCTGCTGTGATCATTCCCTGGCCGGATACACGTGGCGTTTACGGTGATTTCACCCGTATTATCGCCAGCGCCAAACAGACCGGCGCTCTGGTTGTGGCCGTTGCCGATCCTCTGGCACTGACCATCACCCAGTCTCCGGGCTCATGGGGTGCCGATATTGCTGTCGGCTCCATGCAGCGCTACGGCGTACCAATGGGCAATGGTGGTCCTCACGCTGCTTATCTCGGCGTGAAAGAAAACCTCACCCGTATCATTCCGGGTCGTATCGTCGGTCAGTCGCTCGATGCGCATGGCCGTCCGGCCTATCGTCTGGCACTGCAGACCCGCGAACAGCATATTCGCCGCGATAAAGCGACATCGAATATCTGTACCGCTCAGGCACTGCTGGCCAATATGGCTGCATCTTATGCAATCTGGCACGGCCCGAAAGGCCTGCAGGCTATTGCTGATGCTGTTCATGCGATCACTGCCCGCTTTGCAGCCTCGCTGAAAGCCGCCGGTTTTGAACTGGCCGGTGAACAGCTGTTTGATACAGTGACTGTAACGGTTAAAGGCAAAGCACAGGATTATGCTGACAAGGCTCTGGCAGGCGACCGCCTGATCCGCGTCATTGATGCTGATACTGTGTCTGTCACTTTCGATGAAACCTCGCTGGAAGATGATTATCTGGCTCTGGTTGCATTGTTTGGTGCGAAGCCTGTTGAAAAAGCAGCCCGTCTGTTGCCGGATGCGCCGCGTGACGAACATTTCCTGACACAGGCTGCATTCCACAGCTATCGTTCAGAAACCGAAATGATGCGTTTCCTGCGTAAGCTGGCAGACAAGGATCTGGCGCTTGATCGTGCGATGATCCCGCTCGGCTCCTGCACCATGAAGCTGAATGCTGCCGCCGAAATGATGCCGGTCTCATGGCCGACAGTCGGTGGTTTGCATCCTTTTGCACCGCAGGCGCATCTGGAAGGCTACAAGGTTCTGACCGACAATCTCGAAGCATGGCTTTGCGAAGTGACCGGTTTTGATGCTGTATCCTTGCAGCCAAATGCCGGTAGTCAGGGCGAATATGCCGGTTTGCTGGCAATCCGCCGTTATCACCGCGCCAATGGCGATGAGAACCGCAATATCTGCCTTATCCCGTCTTCCGCACACGGTACCAATCCGGCCAGTGCGCAGATGGCAGGCATGAAAGTGGTTGTCGTCAACTGTCTCGAAGACGGTGACATTGATGTGGCCGATCTGAAAGCCAAAGC
>JAIRVW010000434.1 GCA_031253705.1 Brucellaceae bacterium | reverse complement strand
CGAACTTGGTTTTATCACCGCTTCGATTAAAGAAGTCGCGGATACCCGCGTCGGTGACACCATTACCGAAGATAAGCGTCCGACAGAAACCATGCTTCCGGGCTTCAAGCCTGCGCAGCCGGTGGTGTTCTGTGGTCTGTTCCCTGTTGATGCGGCAGATTTTGAAGATCTGCGTGCTGCTATGGGCAAGCTGCGTCTCAATGATGCGAGCTTCTCCTTTGAAATGGAAACATCGGCCGCTCTGGGCTTCGGTTTCCGTTGCGGCTTCCTCGGGCTGTTGCATCTTGAAATCATTCAGGAACGTCTTTCCCGCGAATTCGATCTTGATCTGATCGCGACTGCACCTTCCGTTGTTTATCGCATGAATATGCTCGACGGCTCGGTGAAGGAACTGCACAATCCGGCGGATATGCCGGATGTGGTGAAAATCACTTCTATTGAAGAGCCGTGGATTAAAGCGACGATTCTGACACCGGATGATTATCTCGGTTCGATCCTGAAACTCTGTCAGGAACGCCGCGGTATTCAGGTCGATCTGTCTTATGTCGGCCCGCGCGCGATGGTGACCTATGAACTGCCGCTCAACGAAGTGGTGTTCGATTTCTACGATCGTCTGAAGTCGATTTCCAAAGGTTATGCTTCTTTCGACTATAATCTGTCGGAATATAAAGAAGGTGATCTGGTGAAAATGTCGATCCTCGTCAATGACGAGCCGGTTGATGCACTCTCCATGCTGGTTCACCGTTCTGCCGCTGAAAAGCGCGGCCGCGTGCTGTGTGAAAAGCTCAAAGACCTGATCCCGCAGCATATGTTCAAGATTCCGATTCAGGCGGCAATCGGCGGTCGCATCGTTGCGCGTGAGACGATCTCGGCTCTGCGTAAGGACGTGACGGCAAAATGTTACGGTGGTGACGTTTCGCGTAAGCGCAAACTTCTGGAAAAGCAGAAGGAAGGTAAGAAGCGCATGCGTCAGTTCGGTAAAGTGGAAATTCCGCAGGAAGCCTTTATTCCGGCGCGTAAAATGGGTGATGAGTAATCACTTCAGAGATTTCGAGCAGACCCGCCTTCCGGCGGGTTTGTTTTAGAGCATTTCCAGCAAAAGTGGGAACCGGTTTTGCGTAGGAAAATGCGTAAAACAAAAGAGTAGAGCGGTTTTAACGATTCAATATGAACGGGAACGCTCTACTTAATATAGGATATTTCGATATGACTGCTAAACCACGTATTACTATTGAATATTGCACACAGTGTAACTGGATGCTCCGTGCTGCATGGGCGGCTCAGGAATTGTTGCAGGCATTCGGTGATGAAGTCGGTGAAATCGCGCTTATTCCGGGCGGTGACGGCAATTACATTATTCGCCTGAATGATAAGGTGGTCTGGGATCGTAAGAGCGAAAACGGCTTTCCGGAAACCGATGCGCTGGTTGCCCGTATCCGTGAAGCAGTGAAGGGCTGATCAGGCTCCGGTCTTTATTGTCAGCAATAAAGATGTAAATATTTGATTTTTATCGTAAAAATTAAAGCCGGATGCAGCGTGTATCCGACTTTTTTATTTGTCGGGCAAAGCGTTGCGGGCATGATTTCACGAAGAGATTCCGCTGTTTTTATCCGGCTTTCAGGTCGTGATTTATGAATTGTCGTAGTCTGTCTGGCCGGTTTTGGCTCTCTTTATCGTGGCATAGATAGCTTAAATAGTTAATTTTATTGCATAAAATAAGGGGCTGGCAGGCGGTGAACGGGTTTTATAATCTGTTTTGCAAAGGCTTATAATCCCGTTCTCAGAGATAGATTCCGCGAGATTGCCCCCTATAAAAAGCGGGGCGCAGAAGGAGCACCGTTTTGCGGCAAAGTCTGTTGCTGCGAAGTGTGTTTCTGCTCGTGATTGTCCGGATTATCACCCAGTTCCAGTGCTTCAATTTTGGCGCTGCGGCGGGTGACTTTGGAGGATGAGATCAGGATATCATCAATGTCGCGGCTGGCCTGTGAAAAGTGGGTTTGTAATTTGCGTACACGCTCGTCAAGGCGCGATACATCATCCATCAGGCGCACAACTTCACCCTGAATAAGATGCGCCTGCTCCCGCATCCGCGCATCTTTGAGCACGGACTGGATCACCTGAATGGAGAGCATCAGCAGGGAAGGTGAGACAATCACAACGCGGGAACGGTGCGCCCGCTGGATGATGACTTCGAAATTCTCATGAATTTCCGCAAAGATCGATTCTGACGGCACAAACAAAAAGGCCGTATCCTGTGTCTCACCGCTGATGAAATATTTGGCGGCAATGTCACGGATATGCACTTCCATATCGCGGCGGAACAATTGCTCATAATGACGCTTGGCTTCCGGCGTTTCCGAGGCTTTGAGCGCATTCCAGCTTTCCAGCGGAAATTTGGCATCAACCACTAATGAGGCTGTGCCATTGGGCATCCGCACCAGACAATCGGGACGCATACCGTTGGAGAGCGTGGCCTGAAATTCATAGGCACCCATCGGCAGACCATCTGCAATAATCGCCTCCATGCGCGACTGACCGAAAGCGCCGCGTGTCTGTTTATTGGCGAGAATGGCCTGCAATTGCACAACCTGACCGGCGAGCGACTGGATATTGTTCTGCGCGGTGTCGATCGCCGCCAGACGCTCCTGCAGCTTGGTCAGATTTTCATGGGTCGAGCGGGTCTGTTCATTGATACTGCGGCCAAGATGACTGGTCATACCGTCGAGCCGGTCACGGATGGATTTGTTGAGCTCTGCCTGTCTGGAGCCGAAAAGCTCTGCCATCGTCTGCATCCGGCCTTGCATCTCGGCCTGACTTTTCAGGATCGACTGCATCTGCATTTCTGCCTCACGCGCCCGCTCTTCCGACTGGAATTGTACCTGCAGCATGGCTCTGCTGTTGCGGCCGGAGAGCCATATCAGCAGGATCACGATGAACAGCACAAAACCGCCCGCTGTCAGCAAAAGCTGTACGGGGCTGAGGCCGAGCGTATCCGCAAAGGATGCCGGTATTTCTGAGGCAGATAATGTTTCCATCATCAGAGATTACACGATTCGCGGTAAATATAAGAATAAAACGTGAACAAATTTTTGTTCAACACTGTAATTTATTGACGGCGGGGTGCTGAGAGATTAGATCGGACATCATTCCGATTGTGCCTGCCTGTGCGGGTGTCAGATATTTTCAATCCTTTGCAACACCGGATCAATGTGATGACCATTAAGCCGATTATTTTTATTCCTGATCCGGTATTGCGTCAGGTTTCCAAACCTGTTGAGCGTTTTGATGCGGATTTGCGCAAATTCTCCGAGGATATGTTTGCTACGATGTATGATGCGCCGGGTATTGGTCTGGCTGCAATTCAAGTGGCCGAGCCAATCCGCATGGTTGTGATTGATCTGGCAAAAGAAGGTGAAACGCCTGAGCCGCATGTTTTCATCAATCCGGTGATTGTTGAGCGTTCTGATGCGCCGAGCACCTATGAAGAAGGCTGCCTCTCTATTCCGGATTATTATGCGGAGGTCGAGCGGCCTGCGAGTGTGCGCGTGACCTATCAGGATATTGAAGGCAAGCCGCAGGAAATGCAGGCTGAAGGTCTGATGGCTACCTGCCTGCAGCATGAAATTGATCATCTGGATGGCGTGCTGTTCATCGACCATATTTCCAAGCTGAAGCGGGATATGGTGATCAAGAAATTCAAAAAACTGGCCAAGACCCATGTGCCGGCTTCGGGTAAAAAAATCTGAAGCACAGGTTGAGTGACAGCCGGATCAGAGAGTGTAGGTAGGATAGTCTATGTCGTTACGTATTGTGTTTATGGGCACGCCGGAATTTTCTGTTCCGGTGATGACAGCGCTGATCGGACAGGGCTATGAAATCGTGGCTGTTTACAGCCAGCCGCCGCGTCCGGCCGGTCGCCGTGGGCTGGAGCTGACCAAGTCTCCCGTGCATGAAAAGGCTGAAGAATTCGGTATTCCGGTCTTCACGCCGAAAAGCCTGAAAAGCGAAGAAGAACAGCAGATTTTCCGTGATTTGAATGCAGATGTCGCTGTGGTTGTCGCCTATGGCATGTTGCTGCCAAAGGCCATTCTCGAAGCGCCTGCACTGGGCTGCTATAATGGTCATGCTTCGCTGCTGCCACGCTGGCGTGGTGCTGCGCCGATTCAGCGTGCAATTATGGCGGGCGATGCCGAGACCGGCATGATGATCATGAAAATGGATGAGGGGCTGGATACCGGTCCTGTTGCCATGGTCGAGAAAATCACCATCACGCCGAATATGACCTGCGGTGAATTGCATGACCGTCTGAGCCTGACCGGTGCTGATCTGATGGTGCGTGCCATGGCAGCGCTGGAGCGTGACAGTCTGAAGCTTAACCCGCAATCTGAAGCTGGCGTGACCTATGCTGCCAAGATTGAGAAGTCCGAAGCGCGTATTGACTGGTCGCAACCGGCACAGGCCGTGCATGACCGTATCCGTGGTTTGAGCCCGTTTCCGGGAGCATGGTCCGAGATGGAAATCAATGGACAGCCTGAGCGCGTGAAAGTGTTGCGCTCGGTGATTGCTGATGGCGCAGGCAAAGCCGGTGAAGTGCTGGACGGTCAATTGATGATTGCCTGTGGTGATGGTGCGGTTGCGCTGACGCTGGTGCAGAAAGCCGGTGGTAAAGCTGTGAGCGCTGCAGAATTCTGCAATGGCGTTAAGCTGACCCTTGGTACAATTCTGCCATGAGCCACTCTCTCGCCAAACAGCCGGATATCCGCCCTGTCAGCGAGCAGGATCGCTCAAAGATTGATGGCGTGATTGCCGCCGCTTTTGACGGGACTGATGAAGTTGCGCTGGTACGCAGACTGGTTTCAGACAATGATGTGGTGCTGGAGCTGGTTGCGGAAGCAGAAGGCGAAATCATCGGACATATTCTGTTCTCCAGATTATGGATTGAGCAGGCCGGTTCGCGCATTGCTGCGGTCGCACTGGCGCCGCTTGCAGTTTTCCCTGCATATCAGCGGGATGGCGTGGGTAAAACGCTGATTGCAGAGGCGCACCGGTTGCTGGTGCAGCAAGGTGAAACGCTGAGCGTCGTTTTAGGCGATCCCGCTTATTACAGCCGCTTCGGCTATAGTGTTTCAGATGCTGCGCAGCTTGAAAGCATCTATCCGGCACAATATCTGCAATTGAAATGCCTCACGGATAATAAGCCTTGTGCCGCTGTGCAGGGCAAACTGATTTATGCTTCTGCATTCGGAGAGAATTGAGTGCCGCGTTATCGCCTGACAGTTGAATATGATGGTTCACCCTATGCCGGATGGCAGCGGCAGGATAATGCGCCGACGGTGCAGGGGGCTATTGAAGCTGCGATTTTCAAATTTTGCGGTGACAGCAATTCAATCGGTGCTGCAGGGCGTACCGATGCCGGTGTACATGCTTTTCAGCAAACGGCGCATGTTGATCTGACCAAGGATTGGGGCGCATCCAAAGTACGCGATGCCGTTAATGCGTATCTGGCGTTGGATAAAGAAAGCGTCTTTCTGATCAATGTCGAAAAAGTGCCGGATCATTTTGATGCACGTTTCAGTGCATTGGGGCGGCATTATATTTACCGTATCATTAACCGCCGCACACCTCTGGCGCTGGAAGCCAGCCGTGCGTGGTGGGTAGCGAAAAAGCTCGACACAGATGCCATGCAGGAAGCGGCACAATTGCTCATCGGCCTGCATGATTTTACGACATTCCGTTCAACACAGTGCCAGTCCAAAAGCCCTGTTAAAACGCTTGACCTCCTGAATGTGCAGCGCCATGGCGAGCTGATTGAGGTGCGTGCTTCTGCACGATCTTTCCTGCATAATCAGGTGCGTTCACTTGTCGGCAGCATCAGCGAGGTTGGTACGGGCCGCTGGACGAATGATGATCTGGTGGCTGCTCTGGAAGCGCGTGACCGCAAGGCCTGTGGTGTCGTGGCACCTGCGCACGGGCTTTATATGATCGGGGCGGATTACCCCTCAATTTTATAATGCAGGTATAAGCTGCGCTTTATGCTGCGGATACAAATCCTGCCAGACTTTGCAATATGATTGTCAGCATGAAACTGCTGATCACCACGGAAATGAAAAATGGTGCGACGAAACTGTGCGGCCTTTGCAGGGCTGCACGGGTGAGCCTGTAGCTCAGAAACAAAGTAACCAGAAACAGGCCAAAACCGATGCCTGCAAACACCGGAGACAAATCCGGCAGCAGCAGGGTGAGGAATGACAGCGGGGCATAGACCCACGCAAATAAAGCCGTTGCCCAGTTGGTTGCGACCACATAGGTGGAAAAGCGGCGCTCAAGGCCGAGACTGCGGCTGAGAAAGCCGATCACCACCAGCGGCACTATCCAGACAAGCATATCAATGGCAGCGAGTTTGACAGTGCTGGTAAGGCGCAGGGCTGTCGCCTCGCTGCCGTCTGTTCCTTCAGTCAGTCGTGCCGCAATGTCCACCCAGCCGATCAGCAATGGCGGCAGGGCAATCAGCATTGCATAGAATGAACGCCAGAAACCGTCGGCATCGGTATTCAGATCATTCAGCGCTTCCGGATGGCCTGTCATCGTGCGCCAGACTGCGGAGAAATAATACTGAATTTCTTCAAAACTGGGCATAGGTAACCTGTGCAACTGATGAATAAGGATGCCTGTCTTTATAAGGCAGGCATCCGACGCAACTTATTCAGGCGAAAAAGTCTTCAATGAATTTTTCATAAATTGCAGTGAGTTTTTCAAGATCCTGCAAGGATGTCCGTTCATTGGCCATATGCATGGTCTGGCCGACAAGGCCGAATTCCACCACAGGGCAATAATCCTTGATGAAGCGGGCATCGGAGGTGCCGCCGGAGGTGGAAAGTGAAGCCTGCTTGCCGGTGACAGATTTAATCGCGCCGTTCAGTGCGTTAATCAGCTTGTCATTGCGGGTCAGGAAGACATGGCTCGGGTCTTCACTCCAGATCAGTTCATAACTGACCGGCGCTGGTTTGCCCTCTCTGAACGGGCTGTCCAGTGCTGCATCCGCAAGGCGGCGCGAGACTTCGCTCTGCAGGCTGTCTGCTGTCCATGTATCATTAAAGCGGATGTTGAATGAGGCAGTCGCCTTGGCCGGAATCACATTGGTTGCCGGATTGCCGACATCAATTGAAGTGATCTCCAGATTGGTGGCCTGAAAACTCTCGGTGCCCTGATCATAGGCCGGTATGAGGAGGCTGTTCAGCAAGGCCATAATACCGCGCACCGGATTATCGGCATTATGCGGATAGGCGACATGTCCCTGTGTGCCGTGAACAATAACGGTGCCGGTTACTGAGCCGCGACGGCCGATTTTGATGGCTTCACCCAGACGGTCAGGGTTGGTCGGTTCCCCGACCAGCGAGGCATCCCATTTTTCGCCCTTGGCTTTTGCCCATTCCAGCACTTTGACTGTACCGTTAATCGCAGGGCCTTCTTCATCACCGGTGATCAGGAAAGAGATATTCGGTTTGCGATCCGGAAATTTTTTCAGATAGCGGGCTGTTGCAGCCACAAAACAGGCAATGCCGCCCTTCATATCCACAGCGCCGCGGCCATAAAGCTCACCATTATCAATAACAGCGGCAAAAGGCGGGTGTTTCCAGAGCGACAGATCGCCGGTCGGCACCACATCCGTATGACCGGCAAACATCAGATGCGGACCTGTGCCGCTCAGGCGGGCATAGAGGTTTTCAACATCCGGTGTGCCGTCTGCACTAAAGACGGGACGGTCAATTTTGAAGCCGAGCGGCTCCAGCATTGCCTGAAGGGTTGTGAG
>JAIRVW010000357.1 GCA_031253705.1 Brucellaceae bacterium | reverse complement strand
CGGTTAAGGTTCTGCTGTTTTTCAGTTTGCTTTTTATCAATCACCTGTCCGACGTTTAAAACTACGCCGCAGCAGCAAGTTGCAGGGTCTTTTTCATGGCTGAAGTCACAACTCCGGATGCAGTGCCGGCTCTATCCTCAGTGATTACCACTGAAAGACACCGCTTCTACGAAGATGTTGTGGCTATGCTGATCGGCACCAGTTTTGTCAGCCTCGGGCTGACACTCTATGCGCAGGCCAAACTCATGACCGGCAGCACTGCCGGTGTGGCGCTCCTGCTGCATTATGCGACCAACTGGCAATTTGCTCTGGTTTTTTTCCTGATCAATCTGCCTTTTTATTATCTGGCCATCAAACGTATGGGCTGGCACTTCACCATTCGTACCTTTGTTGCCGTTGCGTTGATGTCGCTGTTTACCCGTCTGTTTCCGATGTGGATCGACTTTTCGTCCGTAGAACCGCTCTTTGCAGCCTTTATGGGCGGCACGTTGATGGGTATGGGTGTGCTGGCATTGTTCCGCCATCGCGCCGGTGTCGGCGGCATTAATATTCTGGCTCTGTATTTGCAGGATAATTACAATATCCGTGCCGGCTGGTCACAGCTCGCACTGGATGTGCTGCTGATGATTGTTTCGCTGTTTTACCTGTCCCCGCAACAGGTTGCGATTTCCCTGATCGGCGCAGTGGTGATGAATATGATTATTGCGATCAACCACAAGCCCGGCCGGTATCTGGCCACAAGCTAAAAAATGCCGGTATCTGGCCACAAGCTAATCAAGTCGGTATCTGGCGCGAATTAACCGGCTCGGTCAGTGACGTGCCATCCATTCCCGTGCTTCACGCAGCGCACGTACCAGCTCTGCCTTGCTCATCATTGACGAGAGTTTGCTGCGCATCGGCAAGGCGCGATCATCGCCACGGATTGCAGCAATATTGAACCATTTATAGGCTTCAATACGGTCTGCCTCGCAATCGCGCCCTGCATAATACATCATGCCGGTTTCAAACAGCATTTCGGCCTGCATTGCACCAACACTGTTTGCTGTCTTTCCGATAAAACCTGAAAACATTGCTCTGATCCTGTCCTGTTAAACTGCGGCCCGCTTCATGCTGTATCAGCTGTGCAGATCTCTGCTGTTGTTAGGATCAGAATGCAGGAAAGAGTTGAAACCGCCGTTAAATACCATCCTTAACACCGGCTCAACAAAATCCGAACAATCGGTAAATGTCAGAAATCATTAAGAATAACTCTTCCGCATTTGCGGGATTTTGGTGAAAAACGAGGCATTTTACTGATCCCTCATTTAAACCTGATGCTAACCAATAATCACATTGGCTCGTTACGATCTGAAACAATGCGGGTTTTGAATGAGGCAAAATCGGCTCTTTTCAAGCGCCAATCTTTGGATTACGTTTACGTGAGCGTAAACAATATGCCAGTCATATTTCCGCGCTTTACGGGAGGAACTGATGAAGAAGATCTTATTGGCAATCACAGCCCTGACTGTGTCGCTTAGCCCTGCTCTGGCAGCAGAGCCGATTATCGGCACATGGAAACGTACATCCGGCACTGTGATTGAATATAAAAACTGCGGCGGCGATGATTATTGCGGCACCGTGCTGAACGGTGAATATAAAGGCAAATCCATCGGCAAGATGAGCGGCAAGGACGGCAGCTATAAAGGCACCGTCAACAAGCTGGATGAAGGCAAGACCTATTCCGGCAAAGCCAGTGTCAGCGGCAATACATTATCCCTTGCAGGCTGTGTTGCCGGCGGGCTGATCTGCAAAACAGAACAGCTGACGCGTCAGTAATTGGCAGATATGAAAAGCGTTGCGGATGAAGATCACGCAACGCTTTTATTTATAATCAGCGGGCTTTCTGATTAAACAGCACGCTCTGTGCGGCTTTATCCGTGGCAAGATTGCTCTTCTCACGCTCAAGCTTGCCGAGCTCCATACCGCGCTGCACAGCAGGACGCGCAGTCACATCTTCATACCAGCGTTTCAGATTCGAGAAATCTTCCAGCTTCTGATCATAGTTTTTATAAGCGCTGATCCAGCCCACGCAGGCTATATCGGCAATCGAATAATCGTCAGCGATATAATCGCGGCCTTCAAGGCGGCGGTTCAGCACGCCATAGAGGCGGTTAACCTCATTGGTATAGCGATTAATGCCATATTCGATCTTTTCCGGTGCATAGACACGGAAATGACCGGCCTGACCGGACATCGGGCCAAGTCCGCCCATCTGCCACATCAGCCACTCGTCTACAGCTACACGGGCACGCTCGGCTGCCGGATAGAATTTAGCAAATTTACGGCCGAGATATTGCAGAATGGCGCCGGATTCAAACACTGAAATCGGCTGACCATCCGGCCCTTCAGGATCAATGATTGCAGGCATACGGTTATTCGGAGCGATTTTCAGAAATGACGGTTCGAACTGATCGCCCTTGCCGATATTCACATATTTCACTTCATAAGGAATACCCAATTCCTCAAGCATAATACTGATTTTCCAGCCGTTTGGAGTCGGCCAGTAATAAAGTTCAATCGGCTTGGTCTGGGTTTTAGGCTCAGCACTCATCGAGATCAGCTCCTGATTTATAATAGTGAAAACTGTATCGTTACAGCTCTGCTTTCGTCAATATATAGTCACGACTACAGATTAAGCAATCCATGTCACAGAAGTTTAACGCCAGCTCACAGAGCAATTGTTTTTACGCATATCTTATCTGATCGAAACGGGACAATAAATCAGTCCGCC
This sequence comes from Brucellaceae bacterium, assembly GCA_031253705.1. Classification (GTDB taxonomy): domain Bacteria; phylum Pseudomonadota; class Alphaproteobacteria; order Rhizobiales; family Rhizobiaceae; genus Pseudochrobactrum. The sequence goes on along the minus strand of JAIRVW010000357.1, from coordinate 1,356 downwards.
GGACTGTTTTCCCCGTGCAGGCGCTCCCAGCTTTCGGGATGCACTCTCAACTTGAACCGGAGATGAACGCCGGTCTCAGCAAAGGTTCACGCCTGTCTCACTAACCTGTTCTCATGAAAGATATTTATCTGCCTGAAATGCGGTGGGGCATAACGCACATGTTGTATCGCTGGTTTACCATTATCAGTCTGTTTCTGCTCGGTATGGTGCTGGTCGGCCTGCTGCTGATGAATGAAAACCATACCAGCCACAGCCGTTTGCTGAATTTAGGTGAAACTCCCGCATCTCATGCGTTCTTGCAGATCAACCCGGCCAGCCTGTTACAGGTCATGGCAGAACAATCAGAACAGGATGCAGGAGGCAAAGGATGAAAACAGCATTGATTTCCAATAAGCTTTCCGATGCACTGTTTCTTGCATTACGGATCAGCACTTTCAGCCTGTTTTTCGTGGCTCCCGTTGCGGCCTTTACCGGCATTGCGGCGAATACCGGCGGTCAGGCGACAGCAACCGGACTGGTGCTTTTTGTCAGCCTGCAAAAATAAGAAACAAATCCTATAAAGCCATTACCGAAGCGCAATCTTGCCATATAAACTGTAAGGATTCCGGCTTATAGTAGCGCATGAGCAAAAGAATCGACCCCTTTTCAGGCAAAACTGTTGCAGATGTCATTTCTGCGGGCATTGCCACACCGGAGCCAGTTGCTCCCCAATCATTTACAGATGCCCGCGCTGCGGTTGACGCCCTGCGTGCACTCTATGACCGCAATACTGCGTTTTTGCGCGATGCTTTCCACAAGGTTGCCAAAGGCGAAATCGCTCCGCAGCGTTTCCGTGCCTTCTATCCCGAACTGCGCTTTTCAACCGCCAGCTTCGCCCATGTGGATACACGCCTTGCCTATGGCCATGTCAGCCTGCCCGGCGATTATGCCACCACGCTGACCCGCCCCGATCTCTTTGACAGCTATCTGATGGAACAGATCCGTCTGCTGCTCAAAAATCATGGTGTGCCGGTTACAGTACAAGAATCCACAACACCGATTCCGCTGCATTTCGCCTTTCTTGAAGGCACCTATGTTGAGGCTTCGGTCTCTGATGCTTTCAAACATCCGCTGCGCGATATGTTTGATGTGCCGGATCTCGGCAATACGGATGACAGTATTGCCAATGGTGATACCGAGTTCCAGACTTTGGAAGTAATGCCGCTGGCACCGTTTACCGGTCAGCGCGTGGATTATTCACTGCAGCGCCTGTCACATTATACGGCAACCAGTCCGTCCCATTTCCAGAACTATGTGCTTTTCACCAACTACCAGTTCTATATGGATGAGTTCTGCGCCTATGCCCGTAAATTAATG
>JAIRVW010000261.1 GCA_031253705.1 Brucellaceae bacterium | reverse complement strand
AGAATCTTCACGCGATACGCCGGCCTGCGTGAGAGCCAGCAGCACGCGCTGCGAATGCACCAGACCGCGGAACTTGTTCAGATTGTTCATCATGTTTTCAGGATAAACAAGCAGCTTTTCAATCACGCCGGTCAGGCGGGCGAGGGCAAAGTCGAGCGTGATCGTCGCATCAGGGCCGATCATGCGCTCAACGGAGGAGTGCGAAATATCGCGCTCATGCCACAAAGCCACGTTTTCCATTGCAGGCAGCGCCATGGAGCGAACCATGCGGGCAAGACCGGTCAGGTTTTCTGTCAGCACAGGATTGCGCTTATGCGGCATTGCCGACGAACCCTTCTGACCCGGTGAGAAATACTCTTCCGCTTCCAGCACTTCTGTGCGCTGCAGGTGACGGATTTCAACAGCCAGACGCTCAACCGAAGAAGCAATAACCGCCAGAACCGAGAAATACATCGCATGACGGTCGCGTGGGATAACCTGTGTGGAAACCGGTTCGGCTTTCATGCCCAGCGATTTAGCAACATGTTCTTCAACGCGCGGGTCGATATTGGCGAATGTGCCGACCGCACCGGAGATGGCGCAGGTTGCGATTTCTTCACGGGCTGCAACCAGACGGGCGCGGCAGCGTTCAAACTCTGCATAGGCCAGCGCCATTTTAACGCCGAAAGTGATCGGTTCAGCGTGGATACCATGGCTGCGGCCAATGGTGATGGTGTCTTTATGCTCGTAAGCGCGGGTTTTCAGCGCGGCCAGCAGCTTGTCGAGATCAGCGAGCAACAGATCGCTTGCGCGCATCAGCTGTACATTGAAGCAGGTGTCGAGAACATCAGATGAAGTCATGCCCTGATGGATAAAGCGGCTGTCAGGACCAACAAACTCAGCCAGATGGGTGAGGAATGCGATGACGTCATGTTTGGTGACGGCTTCGATCTCATCAATACGGGCAACATCAAACTTAGCCGCGCCGCCTTTTTCCCAGATGGTTTTTGCGGATTCTTTCGGGATAACGCCGATTTCAGCCAATGCATCACAGGCATGAGCTTCAATCTCAAACCAGATGCGGAATTTGGTTTCCGGCGACCAGATGGCAACCATTTCAGGGCGGGAATAGCGCGGGATCATGTGCGTTTCCTAAAGTGTATTAGATGGAAGAACCGGTGAACCGGTCGTTTTAAAAATTTCAGGCGGATATTGCTATCCGCCTGTCAGAATTCAATTAAGCGCGGCCTTGTTCGGCAGCTTTGCGGATTGCCTCGACATTCGTGCGGTAACCTTCAAGATTACCGGCCTTATAAATGGAGGAACCGGCCACCAGAGAATTGGCACCGGCTTTAGCCGCAGCACCGGCATTCTCGGCGGTAACACCACCGTCAATCTGCAAATCAATCGGGCGGTTGCCGATGAGCGCATTGAGCTGTGCAATTTTTGGCAGCATGGAGGTGATGAATTTCTGACCGCCGAAGCCCGGATTAACTGTCATTGCCAGAATGAGATCAACATCATCAATCACATTTTCAAGCACGGAGGCAGGGGTACCCGGATTGATCGCGACACCGGCTTTTTTGCCGAGGTTGCGGATTGCCTGCAGCGAGCGGTGCAGGTGAGGGCCAGCCTCAGCATGAATGGTGATGATATCCGAACCGGCTTTGGCAAATGCTTCCAGATAAGGATCACAAGGTGCAATCATCAAATGCGTGTCGAACACTGCATCTGTATGCGGGCGGATTGCCTTAACCACATCCGGACCAAAAGTGATATTCGGTACGAAATGGCCGTCCATCACATCAATATGAATCCAGTCCGCACCGGCGGTCACAACATCTTTGATTTCCTGACCAAGCTTGGAAAAGTCAGAGGCGAGAATAGAAGGTGCAATGATAATCGGGCGGGACATGAGGAGATCCTTGTTTCTAAGCCTTGAGCGAGGCTCTGTTCCGTTTGCAGGCGGTTAGCATGTCCGGCGTCAGCATACAAGTTTACGTGAAGCCGCGCCTGTTAAAACAGCACAGATTAGCCCCAGCGTTTGTGGAACCACATCCATTGCCCCGGATATTCACGCACCCAGCCTTCAACCGTGTCGTTGAGCAACTGTGCCGTAGCAGCAATATCCACCTGACCATTTGCATCACGCGGCAGTTCCATCGCTTCCGACAATTCCAAACGATAACGACCACCGGGAAGACGGATGCAGCGTGCCGGATAAACATTGCAATCATATTGACGGGCGAGTTTGGCCAAAAGCGGATTGGTCTTTACCGGCAGATTGAAGAATGTGCTTGGCACACCACGGGCAAATTTCTGGTCAACCAGCATGCCCACATTGTCATCCTGACCGAGGACTGCAGCGAGTGACCATGCGGCACCGGCTTTGGACGGCACCAGATGCCCCATATTTGTGCGGCGGGCTTTCAGCACTTTGCGGGCGATGAACGGATTATTCGGCGGGCGGAAGAGCGCGGTAACATTGAGGCCGAAAGTTGCAGCGCAAATTGGCAGCAGTTCAAAATTACCGGTATGCGCGGTGAAGAAAATATGCGGCTTCTTCTCGTCAAGCAGACGGCGGAAAATCTCTTCACCCTCTACTTCAACCAGACCTTTTTCTTTCGCGTCCGGATCGAAGTCAAAGATCGCATCGAGAAACACATATTCTGCCAGCAGGCGCGCCATGCTGTCCCACATTTCCAGCGCGACTGCTTCAACCTCTTCCGGAGATTTTTCCGGATAGGCATTGGCGAGATTGCGTGTTGCCACTTTATGACGTGACGACAGCGGGCCGATTTTGCGTGCAACCCACGCAGAAAAACGGATGGCGGCTTTGGCTGGCAGTAAACGTAAAAATGCCAGCAGAATGAAGACTGCCTGCGCCCACAGCCAGTAATTGGCAATTTTCAGCTTCTGCCAATATTTGAACGCAAGGAGTTTCAGTTTGAACATCAAGAGAGCTTTCGCTTTAAAAAGTTACAGCGTCCTGTGCATCAAAACACAGGGCGCTGCAAGATAATCCGCATTGATAAACTGAAGATCAGTCAATTGTCAGAATGATTTTGCCGAAGACGTCACGGCTTTCCATGCGCTTCAAAACAGTGTCAATCTGATCAAAACCAACTACAGTATCAATCACCGGAGAGACCTGACCTTGCGCCATTTTCTGCATGGCATCGGCCATGTTTTCCATGCGGCAACCGAAGGAACCGAGCAGTTTGAGCTGCTGCTGGAACAGCATCATCAGGTTCATGTTTGTTGAAACACCGGAGG
>JAIRVW010000183.1 GCA_031253705.1 Brucellaceae bacterium | reverse complement strand
TCATCGAGACCAAAAGGGGCATAAAAATCCAGTCTGCCATCCGGTTCCAGCCTGATGCCAACAGCATGGGTTTTCGACGCAAAACGCTCAATACTGTTTTTGCTTGATTGCAAGGGCGGGCAAACCAGACCGAAGTGCTTTTCATACCACAAATGCACCCGCGCCTGATTGCGGATTTCCACCGGCAGCGTGACACCGGAAAACATCTCATCCCCCGCTTTGATGATCCTGTCTTCCGCCTCATAGGACAGATCGGAGGCATCATAATAAAACAAGTCAATATCTTTAATAGCATGTGTTTCCGGTCTGCCGGTCAGCACATTCCAGACCAGATTATACACAGCGCCGGATACAATATACCAATCCGGTAAATTCAACTGCTGCGCCCGCTGCAACACATCATTCAGCAGAGCACTGTTGCTGATAATATCCAGAAAAGCATCCTGCTGTTGCTGTGCGGACAGCCCGGAAAAGCGCAAATGGGACATAGGATTTCCACCGGTTATGTTTTGAAAAAATCAATAAAAGCACGCAGCGCCGGCCGCATCTGGCGGCGGCTCGGATAGTAAAGATAAAGACCGGCAAAAGGCTCGCACCAATCTTCAAGCACCCGGACTAAACGCCCGTCTTCCAGCATATCGCGAACATGATCTTCGAACAAATAGGCCAGACCGGCTCCGCTTAAAACAGCATCAAGAATCAACCGGTCATCATTGAGAATAAGCGGTCCGCTGACAGCAATTTCCAGTTCTTCACCCGCTTTTTCGAACTCCCATTGATAAAGACGACCGCTCGAAAAACGATGGCGTATACAGTGAAGCTGTATCAGATCATGCGGATGCTGAGGGATTGTGACTGTTTCGAAATAAGCAGGCGACGCCACAATCGCAGCTCGCAGATCACCTGTCAGCCGTGCGCAGATCATATCGCCCTCAAGACTTTCACCAAGCCGCATTCCTGCATCAAAACCAGCCGCCACAATATCCGTGAGAGCGCTTTCAACTGTCAGATCCAATGTAATATCGGGATAGGCTTTGGCAAATTCGCCAAGACGCGGCGCAACAACAAACTGTGCCGCAAGCTGCGGCATTGTCAGTCTCAGCGTTCCGGCAGGACGTTCGCGCGCTTCAATCGCAGCACTCAGCGCCTGATCAATCTCTTCCAATGCAGGGGCTAGTCTTTCCAGCAATTGCCGGCCGGCCTCAGTGGGCGCAACACTTCGGGTGGTACGTGATAAAAGCCGGATACCCAGACTGTCTTCAAGAACGGCAACCGCATGGCTGACAGCCGACGGTGCAATTGACAATTCGCGCGCGGCACCGCGAAAACTGCCATGGGCAGCAACTGCGGCCAGAACAGCCAGTTGGGAAAGTTGACTTCGATTCATTGTTCTAAAATATAGAATAACCCGTAAAAATAAATCCGTATTATCGAACGCCGGTTCAAAGCGTAATTTCAATCATAGCGGACATCCTGTGCTTTCAGGGGTTCGTCAGATTTCAGAACCTGACCTAGAAGGACTACCGATGAAAACGCGCAAACTCGGCTCCGAACTGACCGTCTCCGCCCTCGGCCTTGGCTGCATGGGTATGAGCTACGCCTATGGCGGACAAAATGAAGCGGATGCCATTCGCACATTACACCACGCTTATGATGCGGGTATCACATTCTTCGATACGGCTGAGGTTTATGGCCCCTTTGAGAATGAGAAGCTGCTTGGCAAAGCACTCAAACCATTCCGCGATCAGGTAACAATCGCCACCAAATTCGGTTTTAAGATTGAAAATAACACGGCTACAGGCGTGGATAGCCGTCCTGAGAATATCCGTGCAGTCGCCGAAGCCTCCCTGCAGCGGCTCGGCATTGACGTGATTGATCTGTTCTACCAGCACCGTGTTGATCCGGATGTACCGATCGAGGATGTCATCGGCACTATGAAAGACCTGATTGATGAGGGTAAAATCCGCACCATCGGTCTCTCGGAAGCAGGCGCGCAAACCTTGCGTCGTGCCCATGCAGTGCATCCTGTTGCAGCACTGCAAAGCGAATATTCGCTCTGGGTGCGCGATCCGGAAACCAGCGTGTTGCCGGTTTGTGAGGAGCTGGGCATCGGCTTTGTACCTTACAGCCCGCTTGGCCGCGGGATGCTCGCAGGCAGTGTCCGCACACAAGCGGATTTGGCAGATGATGATTTCCGCAAAACCCTGCCGCGCTTCCAGCCGGAAAATCTCGCAGCGAATAATGCTCAGATTGATCTGCTCGAACAGATTGCTGCCGATAAACAAGTCACACCGGCTCAACTGGCGCTGGCCTGGGTTCTGCATCAGGCGGACTTTATTGTGCCAATTCCCGGCACCCGTAAAACCAACCGGCTTGATGAGAATGTGAAAGCACTGGATGTTGTGCTGAGTGCTGAAGAGCAGGCACATATCGGTACGGTTATTACGCCGGATAAGGTTGCAGGCAAACGCTATACCGATGCCTCACTGGCCATGACGGATCTGTAAAACCAGATATTAAAAAAGAAAAGGCGCTGTAAAACAGCGCCTTTTCTTTCAGACATTGCGCATTGCGCGCGGCAGGATGGTCAGCAACCCGGCCAGTGCCATGCCAAAGCCCACAAAGAGCGGCGCATTCAGACCAAAACCGGAAGACAATGCCAGACCGCCCGCCCACGGGCCGAAAGCCAGACCAATATTGATCACCGATGCGTGCATGGCATTGACCAGCGCACCGGGATGAGCAATGCGCATCACACGGGCAACCAGAGCCGGATTAAGCGCAATACCGGTCAGGCCGATCATCACCATCGCCGCAACCGCTGCCACTTTCCATTCTGCAAAACAGGCAAAAAGCAGCATTGCAAGCACCATAAGGCTGATGCCCGTCGCCAATGTCCTGAAAGTATAGCGATCAGCAAAACGACCGGTAATATAATTGCCGAGAATATTACCGGCACCATAAACCGCCAGCAGTACCGGCACCTGTGCGGCAGTAAAACCCGACAGTTCCGTCATAATCGGCGAAAAATAACTGTAAGCCGCAAAAGACGAACCGATCACCAGCGCGCTGGTAGCATAAGCCGCCCAGAGTTTCGGCTTGGCCATTTCCTTCAGCTCCGAGCGCAGGTCCGCAGTCTGCCCGTCCGCTGCCCGCTCAATTTTCAGTGCAATGACCAGCGCACAGAACAGCACCAGCACCACAATAACCCAGAAACTGGCACGCCAGCCAAATGCATGGTCAATCATTGTCGCTGCAGGGACACCAAAAACCGTACAGATCATTAGTCCGGCAAATACCAGCGAAGAGGCACCGCCGCGAATACCGGGCTCCACCAATTGAGCCGTAATCGCCAGCATCAGGCCGAAACTGGTCGCCGCTGCCATACCGGTCACAACGCGCGCAACCATCAACACTTCAAAATTACTGGTCGATGCCGCCACACTTTGCGCCAAGGCATAGAAAACCAGCAAAAACAGAAGTCCGCGCTTGTTTTCAATTTTCAGTGCCAGAAACAGAACTGTTACCAACGGCCCGCCGACCACCATGCCCATAGCATAGAGCGAAATCAGATTGCCGATATCGGCAATTGAACGGCCAAAAGCCTCCTGCAATGACGGCAACATGCCGGAAATCATCAGTTCTGACGTGGTCAGTGCAAAAAAACCAAGTGATAAACAATAAACAACCAGCGGAATTGCAGGTTTATGCGTTTCAGATCGTGTAATCGTGCTAACAGAAATCTTGGCAGAAATATCGGTTATTCGTTCCGCGGGCAGCGCGGAATCGCAAATATCATTCATCGTGAATCTCATTGTGTAGTCAAGATTACATAATTCATATCAACTTGAATGCTGCGGTCAAGTGAATTATATAAGACATACTAAAGAAAGGTATGAGATGGCTTTACGCGGCAGACCCCGCAGTTTCGACAGGGAAGTTGCGCTGAACAGTGTGATGAAGGTTTTCTGGGAAAAAGGCTATGAATGCGCCCAGATCAATGACTTTACTGCGGCCATTGGCATTACTCCGCCCAGCTTTTATGCAGCTTTCGGCTCCAAAGAACAGGCTTTCCGTGAGGCGGTGGATCATTACACCGCAACGATCGGCGGCGCCCCTTTAGTTGCCTTGGATCAGGCTGCAACCATTCAGCAGGGCATCCGCGCGATGCTGGAAACCCATGCGGATAAGGTCTATGCCTGCCCTGCAGGCGGCTGCATGGTCAGTGTCAGCAGCATCCAGTGCAAGCCGGAGAACAAACAGGTCAAAGAGTTTCTCAAAACCGTCCGTCAGACTGCTTTCGAGCGGATTTTCGCCCGTTGTGAGCGCGCCTTGAAAGACGGCGATCTGCCGGACAATACAGACCTGACGCAGATGGCCGAATTCTATCATGCAATGTTGCAGAGCCTGTCCTATGAAGCCCGCGACGGCGGCAACAGGGCGGCAATCCAAAGCATTATTGAAATGGCTATGCGCGCCATGCCGCAGCACGCATAGCCTGTCGGCTGACCTTCAATAGAGCCATTTTTTACGCAGGGCTACCAGTGATCCGTCGAGCTTTTCCTGACGCAGCCACTGATCAACAAAGGCAGCCAGATAAGGATCGCGCTGAATCCAATAGGCTTTCTGCGTCTTGTTAAACGGCTGCTCTACCGTTGCAGCGCAGAGCACTTTCGGATGCAGTTTTTGCTGATACAGCGCCTCCACGCTGTCAGTGATCATCACATCACCTTTACCGGCAGCAAGAGCATCAAATATCCCCAGATTGTCTTTCCAGCGGACAATCTGCGCCCGCTTGATATTATCCTTCACGAAAACCGCATTCGTACCGCCCGGATTGACGATAACCTTCACCTCCGGCTTATCAATGGCAGCAAGCGTGTTGAATTTATCGCGGTCAGCACAGCGTGTCAGCGGCGCCTTACCGGCATCCATATAAGAGTCAGAGAATAATCCATATTTCTGCCGTTCCAGTGTTGCGGAAACACCGCCCATGGCAATATCGAATTTACCGGCACGAAAATCCGCTGTCAGTGACGGCCATGAAGTTTCAACAATCTCCAGTTTCACACCAAGTGCCTTGGCCAGACTCTGCGCCTGATCAATATCAAAACCGGCGAACTGGCCGCTTGCAGGATCTTTAAAGGTGAAAGGTTTGTAATCACCCGGTGTACCGATTTTCAGCACACCACGGTTTAAAATCTCATCCAGTCGGGAAGATTGCTGCGCATAGGCAGCCATTGCACCAGAGAATAAAACTATAAAAGAAAACGCTAATTTTTTTTACAAAAAACATAATAAACTCACAATCAAAATAACAAAAACTATACAATAATTTCAGATATTTATCACATTTATACAAAATAAACAAACCTTTGCGCGAGGGCTTTGTTTTTCAAAGGCAACATCTATAATAGCCAGTCAGCGGATAAGAATTACCGCCTCACCTGACCGGACACCCTGTCTAACCCCACAGGAAGCAGCATGATTAAGACCTATAGCGGCGGCTGCCTGTGCGGCTTGGTACGGTTTGAGGCGAAAAGTGACCCGCTTAAACTCAAGCCTCATGGCTGCTGCTGTAAAAACTGCCAGCAACATACCGGCGCACTGACCGCCACATGGGTGGAGTTTGCTGCTCAGGCCGTACAATGGACCGGAGAAGGCGGCGAACCGGCAACCTTCCGCTCCTCCCATTATTCCAAACGCGCTTTCTGCCCCGCCTGCGGCAGCTCCATCGGTGCGATTGATGATGAACCGGTGATTGCTCTGCTGCTCGGCTGTTTCGACGATAATAATCAACCGGAATTCGCACCGGAATATACTTCTTTTGAAGATAGGAAACCCGACTGGTGGCATCCGGAACGCAGATAGAGCCCATATGACCAGCCAGACAATCTCCTCCGTTCTCATCCATGTCAGTGATGTTGCTGCAGCCCTGCAATGGTATCAGCGGGCTTTTCCGCAGGCTGAGGCACAGCGGCTGGAAGAATTTGATTTTGACTATCTTAAAGTCGGTTCTGTTGATCTGGAAATTGTACCGGCCGATGAAAAAGTAGCCTCAGGTGCTGCCGGTTCTGTCGTCTATTGGCAGGTTGAAGATTTCGATCAGGCTGTCGCACATCTGCTATCAGTCGGAGGTGTTCTCTATCGCGGCCCTTTAAATATTCAGGACGGATTGCGCATGTGCCAGATCCGCGATCCGTGGGGTAATTGCATAGGCCTTCGCGGCTAAATGCAGAACTATAAAAAAACCCGCCGGAATGGCGGGTTTTTTGTTTTCAATATTAGCTAAATCAGCCGCGCCCGGATTAACCGCGCAATGTGCCGCCGGTCTGCTTGGCTACAGCTTCGACGATACGCTTGGCTGTTGCTTCCAGATCTTCATCGGTCAGGGTGCGGTCAAGCGGCTGCAAGACAACTTCCACTGCAACAGACTTCTTGCCTTCACCGAGTGATGAACCGGTGAAAATGTCAAACACCTGCGCACCGGCAATCAGCTTCTTCTCAGCAGAATTCACTGCACGGACAATCGCTGCTGCTTCAACTGTGCTGTCAACTACAAAAGCAAAGTCACGCTTCACACTCTGGAACTGCGACAGTGTCAGTGCAGGCTTGGTCGCACCGGACTTCTGCTTAGGCTCAGGGATCGCATCGATAAACACTTCAAAGCCGCACAGAGCACCGGACACATCAAGCAATTCCAGCGCATCCGGATGGAACTCACCGAAATAACCCAGCACCACTTTAGGACCGAGTTTCAGCGTGCCGGAACGACCTGGGTGATACCATGACGGACCACCGGCTTCGACCTGAATACGGTCAACCGGTGCACCACAGGCTTCAAGAACCGCCAATGCATCAGCTTTGGCATCAAACACACCAACATTTTGTGCATTACCCGACCAGAAGCGGCCTGCACCTTCAACACCGGCTGTCCCGCGGCGGATACCGCCAGCGACACGGCGCTGGTCTTCCGGCTTATCGCCTTCATAAGTGCCCGACACTTCAAACAGTGCCAGATCAGCAAAGCCACGGTCAGCATTGCGCTGCGCCGCCGACAGCAGCCCCGGCAATAGCGAAGGGCGCATATCCGACATATCCGCAGCAATCGGGTTTGCCAGTTTCAGTTCAGGCTTACCGCCGCCAAAAGCTTTCGCCTGCTCTTCTGAGATGAAGGAATAGGTCACAGCTTCCATCATGCCGCGTGTTGCCAGAATACGCTTGGCAAGACGGGTACGGATTTGCAGCGTCGTCAGGATTTTTGTGTTTACACTGCCCATATTCGGCAATGGCTGCGGTTCAATCTGATTAATGCCGTGAATACGCATCACCTCTTCAACCAGATCGGCCTTACCTTCCACGTCACCGCGCCATGACGGCACTTTGACCTGAAGAACAGCCTTACCATCACCTTCAACAGCGAAGC
>JAIRVW010000121.1 GCA_031253705.1 Brucellaceae bacterium | reverse complement strand
GACAGAGCGCCTGTTCTGGAAAGAACAGCTGATTGCGCAGATTGAGGCGCGTACACATTCCGCACCAAGGCCACTCGCTGAGGTTGAGGCTGAATTTGCTGAGGGCGAAGCGGTCGATTATATGCCGGTAACACTCAGCGGCACATTCCAGCATGAGGATGAGCAGTATTTTTTCACGACCTTTAAAGGTGCTGCCGGTTATGCGGTCTATACCCCGCTGCTGATGAGTGATGGCCGTGCCATTCTGGTTAATCGTGGCTTTGTGCCCTATGAAAAGCAAAATCCGTCAACGCGTGAGCAGGGTCAGATAACGGGTGTGGTAACGGTGACCGGTCTGGCGCGCGATCCGCTGATTGCTAAGCCGTCCTTCTATCTGCCGGACAATGAGCCGGCGAAAAAACTCTATTACTGGAAAGACTGGGGCGCGATGATGGAGAACAGCCCGCTTTCCAAGACCCATGATTTCGTTGGTTTCTTTGTGGATGCGGATGCAACAGCGAATGCCGGCGGCCTGCCGGTCGGGGGCATTACTATTCTCGAACAGCCGAATAATCATCTGCAATATGCGGGCACATGGTTCGGGCTGGCGGCGGTTTTGCTGGTGGTGACCTTTATCTATATTTTCCGCCAGCGTCGTAGCGGGGATGCGCAATAGCTGTTGACATTGAGCGATGTGAAGCCCAATTGCTACAGCAGCATTTGTTTTACAGCACATTGATGATCTATGGTCGCGATGTTGCTTTGAAGACAGGATAATCAGAGTTCGATGACCGATAAGCCTAAGCTGACCATCCGCCTGTGCGGTCCACGGGGATTTTGCGCCGGTGTTGATCGCGCTATTCAGATTGTGGTGCTGGCGCTGAAGAAATACGGCGCTCCGGTCTATGTTCGCCACGAGATTGTGCACAATCGCTATGTGGTTGAAGGCTTGCAGGCGCGCGGTGCGATTTTTGTCGAAGAGCTTGATGAAATTCCGATGGAGCATCGCGATCAGCCGGTGGTGTTTTCAGCCCATGGCGTGCCGAAATCCGTGCCGGAAGACGCGGATGCGAAGAACCTGTTCTATCTGGATGCAACCTGTCCGCTGGTATCCAAAGTGCATAAGCAGGCCATGCGCCATCAGCGCCTTGGCCGCCATGTTATTCTGATCGGCCATTCCGGTCATCCGGAAGTGATCGGTACTATGGGGCAATTGCCGGAAGGCACAGTTTCCCTGATTGAAACCGTGGCAGATGCCGAAGCCTACCAGCCGGAAGATCCTGAAAACCTCGGCTTTGTCACACAAACAACGCTGTCAGTTGATGATACGGCCGGTATTATTGCCAAGCTGCAGGAACGTTTTCCGCAGCTGACGGCACCGGCAGCAGAATCCATTTGCTATGCTACGACCAATCGTCAGGAAGCGGTAAAAGAAGCCGCACCCGGTTGCGATCTGTTCCTGATTGTCGGTGCACCGAATTCCTCAAATTCCAAACGTCTGGTGGAAGTGGCTGAGCGCTCCGGTGCCCGTCATTCACTGCTGGTACAGCGTGCTGAGGAGATCGACTGGGATAATCTCGGCGATCTCTCTGTGCTTGGCATTTCTGCCGGTGCATCGGCTCCGGAAATCATTGTCGATGAGATCATTGATGCGTTTTCACAGCGCTTTGATGTCACGATTGATCTGGCAATTACAACCGTTGAAACCGAGAATTTCCTTGTTAATCGTCAGATCCGCGATGTGGAGCTGACGCCGCAGGATATGGCTTTTGTGAACGGCAATCACTAAAAAACAAAAAGAGTAAACTGCCGCAGTTTTCGCTCAGGTGACGGCAGGGGGAGAGTAGCATGGCTGTCTATACGGATATTAATGAAATTGAACTGGCAGCCTATCTGGAAAATTACAACATAGGCACCTTGCTGTCTTTTAAAGGCATTGCTGAAGGCGTTGAAAATTCCAACTTCCTGCTGCGTACAACCGAAGGTACATTCATTCTGACCCTTTATGAAAAGCGGGTGGATCGGGATGATCTGCCATTTTTCATTAAGCTGATGCAGCATCTGGCTGCGAACGGCATTGACTGCCCGCCGCCGGTTGTCCAGAACACTGGTGAAGCAAGAGGTGAGCTGGCAGGACGCCCGTCTGCAATTGTGACCTTCCTTGAAGGCATGTGGCTGCGTAAACCGGCAGCGGAACATTGCTATGCTCTGGGCGTGGCAATGGCGCAGATGCATGTGGCAGGTCAGAATTTTGCGATGGAACGCGAAAACAGTCTGACAATGAAAGACTGGCGGCCGCTCTGGGAAAAATGTATGGCGGATGCAGATAGTGTTGAGGCAGGGTTGCGCGGACAGACAGAGGCTGATCTGGCCTATCTGGAGCAGAACTGGCCAGGCGATCTGCCGCGCGGTGTGATCCATGCGGATTTGTTTCCGGATAATGTGTTTTTCATTGGCCAGAACCTCTCCGGCATTATTGATTTCTATTTCGCCTGCACGGATATGCTGGCTTATGATCTGGCAATCTGCCTGAATGCATGGTGCTTTGAGCGTGATTTCTCTTACAATCTGACCAAGGGAACAGCTTTGCTGCGCGGCTATAATTCTGTGCGTCCGCTGCTGCCTGCAGAACAACAGGCTTTGCCGGTACTGTGCCGCGGCGCTGCCATGCGCTTCATGCTGACAAGACTTTATGACTGGATCAACACACCGGCAGACAGTTTTGTGACCAAGAAAGATCCGATGGAATATTTGCGTCGTATGCGTTTTCACCGTGAGGTGCGTGCGGCCAGCGAATATGGTCAATGATCTGAGCATCTGCTCGGTCATAAGATTAAATAGTATAATGTGAGAAACCGCTTGAAGACGATTACAGCCTATACGGATGGTGCCTGTTCAGGAAATCCGGGTCCCGGGGGATGGGGGGCTATACTGGACTATAACGGTCACCGGAAAGAACTGAATGGCGGTGAGGCGGACACCACCAATAACCGCATGGAATTGATGGCGGCTATTTCGGCTCTGCAGGCGCTGAAAGAGCCGTGTCAGGTCGAGCTTTATACGGACTCGGTCTATGTGCGTGACGGTATTTCCAAATGGATTGAGGGCTGGAAACGTAATGGCTGGAAAACAGCAGCCAAAGCACCGGTCAAAAATGCC
>JAIRVW010000093.1 GCA_031253705.1 Brucellaceae bacterium | reverse complement strand
CTCCGGCTTTGACACCAAAGCCGTGCGCACCATCGTCC
Source organism: Brucellaceae bacterium (assembly GCA_031253705.1). Taxonomy (GTDB): domain Bacteria; phylum Pseudomonadota; class Alphaproteobacteria; order Rhizobiales; family Rhizobiaceae; genus Pseudochrobactrum. The sequence continues at coordinate 3,091 of JAIRVW010000093.1, read as the reverse complement.
GCCTGCGCAAGAAAGAAGCGCATGAGCGTCAGGAAGAAGAAGCGATGATCCAGCTTTATATGGACGCGCTCGGCATGAGCTGATCCGTCAGCGGATAACAAAAAGGGAGCTTCCAGCTCCCTTTTTTATTGCGCTTATCAATGGTCACACTTCCAGCAGTTTCTCAAAACCACCATAGATCATTCGCTTGCCGTCAAAAGGCATGGTTTCGCCAATCGCCTGCATGCGCGGGTCTTCCATCAGCTTTTTCCATACGGAATCCCGCACTGTTTTTGACGGAAATTCGATCCAGCTGAAAACAACAACCTCACCGTCTTTGGCCTGAACAGCGCGGCGGAAATCCGTCACTTTGCCATCCGGCACATCATCGCCCCAGCACTCAACAATGCGGAGAGCGCCGAACTCTTTAAACAAAACGGCAGCCTCAGAAGCATGTTTACGATAAGCCTCTTTGCTGCCTTGCGGCACTGAAGCAACAAAACCTTCAACATATCCCATTTCCACTCTCCTCCTTGTGGGCAACTTCATTCTTGCGTTGACTTAATATGTTGATATCAACATAATTATAAAATGTCAATGAATGTACCATTTTCGACCACATTAGAAGTCCGTGACACCTGCCTGTGTCTCCATACACAGCGTGCTGCCCGCGCTTTAGCCCGTTATTTTGATGATGCTTTGCGGCCTTACGGGCTGACGAATGGTCAGTTCTCTTTGCTGATGGCTTTGAACCGGCCGGAACCACCATCTATTGCACCGGTTGCCCGTTTACTGGCAATGGATCGCACCACTTTAACGGCTGCACTCAAACCGCTTCAGAAAAATGCACTGGTTGAGATTATTGCCGACACCTCAGACCGGCGCAGCCGTTTGCTTTTGCTGACGCCAAAAGGCTCAGACCTGCTGGCAAAAGCTGTTCCTGTCTGGAGAGAAATCCATGCGGAACTGGAGAATAGTCTGCTCAACGGCAATGGCGATATATTGCGCTCACTGCTGCTCAACCTTGGCAATATCTCAACGCCATAAACACAAAACTGTGTCATTCAGGCGCTTTGCCCCGCTTTTACTTTCCCTGCGCATCTTTTTGGTCATAATCCGCCATACACGAATACAGCATATCCAGCGGAGGAAACGGAATGCGCCTAAAACAACTCGGACAGTCAGAACTGAAAGTTTCACCTTTTTGTTTCGGCGGGAACGTCTTCGGCTGGACAGCCGATGAAACCACATCTTTCGCCTTGCTTGATCGTCTGCTCGATGCAGAACTGACATTTATCGATACAGCCAATGTCTATTCCCGCTGGGTAGAAGGGCATAAGGGCGGTGAGTCGGAAACCGTTATCGGCAACTGGCTCAAAAGCCGTGGCAGCCGTGACAAGATGATCATTGCCACCAAGGTCGGCGCTGATATGGGCGAAGGCTTTACCATGGCACCTGCCCATATCCGCGAATGTGTTGATGCCTCACTCAAGCGTCTGCAGACAGATTATATAGATCTCTATCAGTCGCATTATGATGATCCGAATACGCCGTTTGAAGATGTGCTCGGCACATTTCAGGATCTGATCAAAGCCGGTAAAGTACGCGCAATCGGTGCGTCCAATATCACCGGTGAGCGCCTGCAAGCGGCCTTGGACACCTCCGCCAAACATAATCTGCCGCGTTATGATTCATTGCAGCCGCTGTATAATCTCTACGACCGCAATGTCTATGAAACCACGCTGGAACCGGTTGTGAGCGCCAATCAGGTGAGCGTCATCCCTTATTATACGCTGGCGGCAGGCTTCCTGACCGGGAAATACCGCAAGGAAGAAGATCTGACCATCAGCCCGCGCGGGGCGCGAGTTGGTGCCAGCTATCTCAACGAGCGCGGTTTGAAAATCCTCGCCGCAATGGATCAGGTCGCAGAGCGCTATAGCGTGACAGTCGCACAGATCGCAGTTGCATGGCTGATGGCACAGCCATCCGTTACTGCGCCGATCTCCAGCGCCACCAAAATTGACCAGCTGGAAGAGCTGATCAAAGCCACACGCCTGACACTGGATCAGGACGCACTGGATGCTCTGCATAAAGCCAGCGCATAAAAACAAAAAGCCTGCCTGAAACATCATTCAGGCAGGCTTTTATTATTTCAATACGGAGGGAAAATCAGCCTTCGATTTCCTCACGCAGCATTTCCAGTTCAAGCCATTCTTCTTCATGGGCTTCAACTTCATTGCGCTTCTTTTCAATCTCGGCAGCAATCTTGGCAAACTGATCAGGATCTTTGGTATAAAGCGCCGGATCAGCCATTTTCACCTCAAGCGCTGCAATTTCAACACTCAGCTTTTCCATTTTTGCCGGCAATGTTTCCAGCGCAAATTTCTGTTTGTAAGACAGCTTGCGCTTTTCTTCGCGCTTAGGTGCCGGTGCTGCGTCTGTCTCATCACCACGCGCAGGCGCAGCAGATTTCACCTGACGGCGTGCCAGTGCTGTTTCTGTGCGTTGCGCCATCATATCCGCATAACCACCGGCATATTGCAACCAGCGTCCGTCACCTTCCGGTGCGATCACCGATGAGACTGTGCGGTCGAGAAAATCACGGTCATGGCTGACAAGAATAACTGTGCCCGCAAATCCGGCTACGAGTTCCTGCAACAGATCAAGCGTTTCCATATCCAGATCGTTGGTCGGCTCATCAAGGATCAGCAGATTGGCAGGGCGCGACAGAACCCGCGCCAGCATCAGACGTGCACGCTCACCGCCCGACAATTCGCGGATGGGCGTACGTGCCTGTTCCGGCTGAAACAGGAAGTCCTTCATATAGGAAACGACATGGCGCTGCTCGCCATTGACCACCAGCGATTCACCGCGCCCGTCTGTCAGGTAATGCGACAGGGTTTCATCCGGATTGAGCTCACGTTTCTGATCAAGTTCGGCAAAGTCCAGATTAACACCAAGACGGATGGTGCCGGAATCCGGCTCAATTTTACCGGTTAACATCGACAGCAAGGTGGTTTTACCGGCGCCATTAGGCCCGACAAGACCGATACGATCACCGCGATTAACGCGGATGGAAAAATCTTTCACCAGCACGCGCTCATCATAGGCC
>JAIRVW010000066.1 GCA_031253705.1 Brucellaceae bacterium | reverse complement strand
GACCATAGCACCGGGTGAACGTTACGAGGTGCTGGTGGATTTCTCCAACGGTATGCCTGCGGACTTTACCAGCCTTCCGGATGACGGCTCCGGCAGAACACCGATGCTCAGCGATGACCGCAATCTTGAGCATCTGATGCGCTTTGAAGTGAGTGATGATCTGACAGCCGATGTGATGAAACTTGTTTCCGCATTGGAAGAACTGGCTGCAGCTGATCCGGCACAATCTGTCCGCACACGTTCCTTCACCTTCGACGAAAACATGGCTGGTAATATGGCCATGATGCGCAAAAAAATGATGGGCGGCCAAAGCTCCATGATGGGGCAAATGGGACAGATGGATCATAGCAAAATGGATCACAGCCAGATGGGGCAGATGATGCCAAGTACTATGAATGGTGCGATGGATCATGGCGAACATTCAGCACGCACGCCTGACCAGATGGGGCCATCTCTGACTGCCGCCACATCCGGCATTACCATGTCGATTGCGGACAAGCCTTTCGACATGAACCGTGTGGATGTGGAAGCCAAACTCGGCTCTATGGAAATCTGGAAACTCAAAGCTGTTGAAATGGGGCACCCGTTCCATATTCACGGTGCCAATTTTCGTGTTCTGTCCAAAAACGGTCAGGCCGCACCGGACTATCAGCAGGGCTGGAAAGACACAGTGCTGGTAGACGGAGAGGCTGAATTGCTGGTGCATTTCAAAGCAGAGGGCAAACGCTCGCATCCGTTCATGTTCCATTGCCATGTCCTGGAGCATGAAGATGTCGGTATGATGGGGCAATTTGTGACTGTCTGAGCGTAATAAAAGCCCGAAATAAGGTGATCCGCCCCCGTCATTATCAGGCACAGGCAGTGCCTTTTGCCACGGGGGCGGATTATTCCATAAAAACTGGTAATTATGCCGTTTTTTAGCGGTAAAATTTGGTAAATCGGCTCTCAGCGACTATATTAAAGAGACCATTTCAGCCTGATTCGTTTCAGCATTTTCCGGCTTGTTCCGGCGTGCAGAATTCACGGTCAGCCCAAATTTTTACCGGAAGGCATAAGCCCGACGGCAACGCTAACGAAAGTCTTTCATGAGCGAGACCACTGAAAATCCTCAAGGCGAGAACCTTTCCGCAGATATCAATGCGACTAATCCTGAATATGGCGCGGATTCCATCCGCGTTCTGAAAGGGCTTGATGCGGTGCGTAAGCGTCCGGGCATGTATATCGGTGATACGGATGACGGCTCCGGTCTGCATCACATGGTTTACGAGGTGGTGGATAACGCGATTGACGAGGCACTGGCCGGTCATGCGACACTGGTTACCGTGACACTGAATGCCGACGGTTCCTGCACCGTGACCGATAACGGCCGCGGTATTCCGACCGACATTCACAAAGAAGAAGGCGTGTCTGCCGCTGAGGTTATCATGACCCAGCTGCACGCTGGTGGTAAGTTCGACCAGAACTCCTATAAGGTTTCCGGCGGTCTGCACGGCGTGGGCGTTTCCGTGGTGAATGCGCTTTCCATCTGGCTGAAACTGAAAATCCGCCGCGCCGGTAAGATTCATGAAATGAGCTTTACCCATGGTGTGGCTGATGCCCCGCTGGTGGAAACCGGCAATGCCGGTGATGAAACCGGTACAGAAGTGAGCTTCCTGCCATCGCCTGAAACTTTCACCATGGTTGAATTCAGCTATGAAACGCTGGAACGCCGTTTGCGCGAACTGGCATTCCTGAACTCCGGTGTGCGCATCAAACTGGCCGACAAGCGCCATGCGGATGTGGTTGAGCAGATTCTGCATTATGACGGTGGTCTGCAGGAATTTGTCAAATATCTCGACCAGTCGAAAAAAGCGCTGCTTGAAGACCCGATCTATATCATCAGCGAAAAAGACGGCATGACCGTTGAAGTCGCCATGTGGTGGAACGACACCTATCATGAGCGTGTGCTGTGCTTCACGAATAATATTCCGCAGCGCGACGGCGGCACGCATCTGGCCGGTTTCCGTGGTGCGCTCACCCGTCAGATGACCGGTTATGCGGAAAGCTCGGGCACGACCAAGAAAGAAAAGGTCAACCTGACCGGTGATGATTGCCGTGAAGGTCTGACCGCTGTGCTTTCCGTTAAAGTGCCTGATCCGAAATTCTCGTCCCAGACCAAAGACAAGCTGGTGTCTTCAGAAGTTCGTCCTGTCGTGGAAAGCCTCGTCAATGAAGCTTTGGCTACATGGCTGGAAGAGCATCCGGGTGAAGCCAAAGTGCTGATGGCCAAAGTCGTAGAAGCCGCTGCCGCACGTGAAGCTGCGCGTAAAGCCCGCGACCTCACCCGTCGTAAAGGTGCGCTCGACATTACCTCGCTGCCGGGCAAGCTGGCTGACTGTCAGGAACGTGACCCTGCCAAATCTGAAATCTTCATCGTTGAGGGTGACTCCGCTGGCGGTTCCGCTAAAGGTGGACGTTCGCGTCAAAATCAGGCCATTCTGCCGCTGCGCGGTAAAATCCTCAATGTGGAACGCGCCCGTTTTGACCGTATGCTCTCTTCCGACCAGATCGGTACGCTGATCACTGCGCTCGGCACCTCAATCGGTAAAGATGAGACCAGCGGCTTCAATCCGGAAAAGCTGCGTTACCACAAAATCATTATCATGACGGATGCTGACGTCGACGGCGCTCACATCCGCACATTGCTGCTCACTTTCTTCTTCCGTCAGATGCCGGAGCTGATTGAGCGCGGTCATATTTACATTGCGCAGCCTCCGCTTTACAAAGTGACACGCGGTAAGAGCTCGCAATATATCAAGAATGAAGCCGCCTTTGAGGACTTCCTCATTGAAACCGGCCTTGAAGAAGCAGCCCTTGAAGTGGGCAGCGGAGAAGTTCGCGCCGGTGCCGATCTGCTCTCAATCATCAATGATGCCCGCAATCTGCGCACAGTGCTGAACGGCCTGCATACCCGCTATGACCGTGCAGTTGTGGAGCAGGCTGTGATTGCCGGTGCCATGAATGTGGAAGCATCGAATGATCCGGCCAAAGCACAGGCACTAGCCGATGCTGTTGCCAAACGCCTCGACATGATTGCCGAGGATATGGAACGCGGCTGGAGCGGCTCTTATTCGCCGGAAGAAGGTTTCCGTTTCGAGCGTATGCTGCGCGGCGTAAAAGACACCGCAATGATTGACATGGCTCTGCTCGGTTCTGCCGATGCCCGCCAGCTGGATCGTTTCAGCGAACGTCTGAATGAAATCTATGCGACACCGCCGGTGCTGCGCCGTAAAGACAAGAGCGAAACCATTTCCGGCGCACTTCAGCTGCTGGAAGCCGTTTTTGCCACCGGCCGCAAGGGTCTCTCCCTGCAGCGCTATAAAGGTCTCGGCGAGATGAATGCCGAGCAGCTTTGGGAAACCACACTCGATCCGAATGTGCGCTCGCTGCTGCAGGTAAAAGTGACGGATGCAACCAGCGCCGATGCTCTGTTCTCCCGCCTGATGGGGGATGAAGTGGAACCGCGCCGTGAATTCATTCAGGACAATGCGCTCAGCGTTGCCAATCTGGACGTATAATTCGTTTTGAATAATCATAAAAAACGCCGGAATTTCCGGCGTTTTTTTATTTCACAATATAGGTTGGCTGAATAATCAGACCGTCCGGTGTTTGCGCACGATAAATCTCCACACCATAAAGATCACGCACAATATCCTCACGCAAAATATCTGCTGGAGTGCCATCAGCCACCAGACGCCCGTCTTTCAGCAACAACAGTCGTGAACACCAACGTGCAGCCAGCCCCAGATCATGCAAGGTACAGATAATACTGCGTCCGCTTGCCGCTAAATTCTGAAAAACCTGCATCAGGCCAAGCTGATGCGCCGGATCAAGCCCTGCCACCGGCTCATCAGCCAGCATGAGCGGCGTATCCTGCGCCAATGCTCGTGCGATCAGCACCCGCGCCTGCTCACCACCGGATAATTCCTGCACCGGTTTATTACGCAAGCTATCAACCTCCAAAGCCTGCATCGCCTGAGCGACAAGCTGGTCATCCTGAACATTCAGACCGGAAAATTGCGGCAGTCGCGCCAGCCGCCCGAGTTGCACCACAGCATCAACGCGCATGTTCCAGCTGATCTCACGATCCTGCGCCATATAAGAAAGCAACTGCGCACGTTTGATATTTTTCAGCTGCACACTCTCCTGTCCGCTCAAAACAACTGAGCCCTGATAAGGCAGTTGTGCGAGGATTGCGCGTAAAAGTGTAGACTTACCCGCACCGTTGGGGCCGATCAAACCGACAAACTCCCCCTCAGCAACGGTGAAAGAAACACTATCAACCACAATGCACTTCTGACGGGAAACCGAGAGATTTTCGACGCGTAACAGGCTCAAACTTCCGCTCCTTTACGCAATCTCCACACAAGATGCAGGAAGAATGGTGCACCGATCAAGGCAGTCAACACGCCGAGTTTCAAATCTTTTTCCGGCAGAATAAGCCGTACAAAAATATCCGCTGACAGCAACATCACTGCACCGCCCAGTGCTGAAGCCGGTAACAGGCGCGACGGGCGCGAACCGGTGAGCGGCCGCAAGACATGCGGCACCACCAGCCCGATAAAACCGATGGCTCCGGCCACAGCGGTTGCAGCCCCGACACTCACCGCTGTGCCTGCCACCACGAGAAACTGCACTTTACGTAAATCAACGCCCATGCTTGCAGCCGTCTGCTGCCCCAAGGTCAAAGCATCCAGCGAGCGGCCGGACAGGATCAGCATGATCCAGCCAAGAGACATAAACGGCAGCACCAGCCAGACATGACTCATGGAGCGATCGTTTAGAGAACCGAGCATCCAGAAAACGATTTCCATCAGCGCAAAAGGATTAGGTGCAAGGCTCAGCGCCAGTGATGTCAGCGCACCGGCAAAGGCCGAGACTGCAACACCGGCCAGAATAACCGTAATGGTTGAACCGCTGCCACCGGCCAGAAACTGCACCAGCACCACAGCAATGAATGCAAAGCCCAGCGCCATCAGCGGCAGACTGAGCGGAAACATCAAAGACAGGCCGCTATAAAGTGCCAGAACGGCACCAAGCGAAGCGGATGAACTGACACCAAGCAGCCCCGGCTCGGCCAAAGGATTGCGCAAATAGCCTTGCAGCGCCGCACCGGACAAGCCCAGCGTCACCCCGATCATTAGCCCCAACAGGGCACGGGGAAGCCGCAATTGCTGCATAATCAGCACTGTATCGCTGTCCCCCATGCCAAACAGGCCGGACACGCCTTGCGCCAAACCAATCAACGAAGAACCTGTCATCAGTGAAATCATAAACAGGACGAGCAGCAACGCGCCCAGCACAAGCAGCAGACTATAATAGCGCCGGTTCTGATCCATCATCGCTCTCCGCTGGCCTGTCTGGCATTTTGCAGAATTCTCACTGCTTCCAGTGTATAGACTGAACCGCAAGACCAGTATCGCGCAGGCACTGCCACATGCTGCGCTTTGCGGCCTTGCTCGCTAACCAGCATCTTCATAACCGGATGGCGGTAATTCTGATAGGCCAGTGCCGGTTTCTCATAAAACTCAGGTTCAACAATCATATCCGGCTTCAGGCGAATAAGATCTTCCAGCGAAACACGCCCTGCTGCCAGTCTGCTGTCGCTGGCACCAAGATTGGTAATATCCAGCCGTTTCATAATCTCATCCGACAATGTTCCCGCACCCGATGTATAGCCATTGGGTTCATAAAGCAGCGCGGTGACCGGCTTTGCATTCTTTTGCAAAGCGCCAAGTGTCCGGTCAATTTCAGCAATTTGCGCCTCAGCTTTTTCTTGCTGCCCGAGAACCTGCCCCATTTGCATAATCTGCTGACGGATGTCAGAAAAATTCTGCGCATAGCCAAAGCGTTCGACCTGTATGCCTTCCCGCTCCAGAACTGCGAGTTTATCCGGCGCTGTATAGACCGATGCCAAAACCAGATCGGGCTTCAGCGCCAATATTTCCTCAAGACCGGAACGGTTGAGATGGTAGTTTTGCGCTTGCTGAGCCAGCGGTGACGAGACAGGATCAGCCGCGATATGGCTGACAGAGGCAATCTGCGACGGATCAGCCAGTGACAATGCCAGAACATCCGTACAAAGATTGAGCGAAACCACCCGCTTTGGCAGTATCTGTGCCTGCAACGGCAAGGCACAGAAGCACAAAAGGCAGGCCGCGAAAACGGCCTGCCTTTTGGTAAAACTGATGAAGGCGGTTAAACGCACCATTCTCAGAAAGAGGCTTTCAAACCGGCGAATGCACCGCGACCCGGTGTATTATAACCGTAGACTTCCTGATATTTTTTATCGAACAGGTTTTCGATACGGGCATAACCTTCCAGCTTATCGGTGAACTTATAACTGCCGCCAATATTGACCACGGTATAGCCACTCAGATTAACGCGCGTTGGCGCACCACTGATATAAGCAGAATCTTCCATTTTTCCGTTGAAGATCGCTTCACCAAACAAACGTGCACGATCATCATAAAATGTATAGGCTATATTCGCTGAACCGGAATGACGCGGACGACGTACCGCATCCAGATCATCCGCACCTTTCGAGGATGTGTAAGTATAGCTGCCGCCAGCAGTAAAGCCATGGAACAGGTTCAGTGTTGCTCCCACTTCCACGCCATGGCGGTGACTTTTCCCGTCGAGATTTTTCACTGTTGACGTGCCATCAATATTATAAACGCTCACAATCTCATCACGCAGATCCTGATTGAAATAGGTAACATCTGTTACCAGAAGACCATCAAAGAAAGCATATTCCAGACCAATATCCCAGCCGAGGCTTTTCTCAGGAGTCAAAGACGGATTACCAATAAAACTGCTCGGGATAAAACCAAACTGCTCATAGAACGTCGGATTGGTCACACCGGTACCAACAGAACTATGCAGGCGCGCATCGGTATCGGGAATAGCCCATGCGCCGCTCAGTGAGAAAGTTGTGGCATTGTCAAAGTCTTTATTCACGTCATGACGCAGACCGAGATTAACGTAAAACTGATCAGCAAACTCACCGTTATATTCGCCGACGAAGGAATACATTGAGCGTTTGTGATGTTCAAACTGGGTCGGATCCATCCACGGATCTGACAAATCAAAATCTGTTGCAATCTGACGGAAGCGTTCCTGCTGCCATTCGATACCGCCGGTGATTTTATGATGTGCATCCGCAAAAACCGGTGTATCAAAAGCATAGGTCACCTGATAGGAAGCTGTATAACGGCTGCCCTTGTTTTCAGCCGGATAGACCGGTGCAATATATTCATATTTACGGTCACTGCCGGTGAAGCGCAGTTTCTGTGTCAACGCATCATCCAATGCAGTCCATGCCAGACCGACACTGCCGAGAAGCTCATTCGTCTTACCTTCCAGACCAATTGAATCCAGCGGGTTAAGCGATGTCATATTATCAAGATCAGTGCGGTTCTTCACATAACGTAAAGTGGCATCGAGCTTGGCTGTATCTGACAAATCAACATTAACTTTGCCATTCAGCGTCAGATTTTCATCACCGTCTTTTTCATCGCCGATATCAGAAATATTGAAGCCTTTGGTGCGGCGGTAGGAGGCGGCCAGTGCCATATCATAATTTTCAGCACCGCCCTGCAACAACACTCCACCGAGCCATGAATTCTGGCTGCCGCCTTCTGTTGTACCGCTGATTTTGAAACCATCGCGCTTGCCGCCTTTAGTGATGATATTCACCACACCGGCCAGTGCGTTTGAACCCCAGAATGCGCTCTGAGGGCCGCGCAGAATTTCAATCCGCTCAATGTCTTCAGCCTGCAACGCACCAAAATCATAGGCATCGCCGGAAGCGGCATTCATTTCAACGCCGTCAACCATCACCAGAAGATGGTTTGCTTCAGCACCACGCACACGTATATTGGTCATGCCGCCTTTAGAGCCTGAACGCGATACTGCAAAACCCGGCACCATGCGCAGCGCATCGGCCACATAGCGCACCTGATTTTGTTCAAGCTGTTTTCCGGTGATTACTGTGACTGCACGGCCGGTTTTGCCCTCTTCAATCGGCGTGCGTCCGGCGGTCACGATAATTTCTTTAAGCTGTACCGGTTCTGACTTTTTCTCTTCCGCCTGCGCGATGCCGAGGCTGAACGCAGTCAGAGCAGTTCCGAGTATCAGAATTGATTTTTGATGCTGCAACAAATTATGTGTCATGCTGTCCCGCCTGAGTTCAGGCAATGCGGCACCTCTCCGGCCGGATATTGCCCTGAATGATACGAACCACATTTGAGACAGGCTGAAAACAACAGGCATATCCGCATGCGGCAACATTTTAACAATGTCACCGTCACGGACGTCCGCGCCTGCGCACCCCTCGTGCGCCGGCTGGTGACAGGAAAAGGCAGGTCTCCTGACTTACGGGTCATCGCAGGCACTCCGCCTTCCCGCCTTTTCAGGCAGTGGCTTACCGGAGGCCGCTCACCGGATACAGTTGCGGGGGCAGTCACGGATTAGGCACCGTGTTCCCTTTTCATTTGCTGCAATGAGCAAAACCTTTTCCGTATCAAGCGATAACAATGCACCGCTTACCGGTCAATTCTTCTGTAATCACGCCATGTCTTTTTCATCATGGCGTGATAGATGTGCCGCACTCAGACTTGTTACGATCACACTTACAAAGCGCGGATATCGTCGTAAAGTTTCTGCGGAATGGTCACAGTGCCATTGGCAAGGCTGCGTTCACGGGCTTCGTAACGACGCTGCGATGGCAGACGCGCGCCCTGTTCAGTAATTGCCGAGAACATCTTTTCCGCCCGTCCCATATGCTCAGCTATAGCCGCACCGAGGAAACTCTCCGGATTAAATGCAATCACGATTTCCCCGTGACGCGGTGTTGCGCCGCGACCATTATCCCATGCCTGAGATTCAAGGCTCAGCATATCGCCGATCAATGGCCCTGCCAGCAGCTCCACCATGGCGGACAGAGCGGAACCTTTATAACCGCCGAAGGTCAGCATCGCGCCTTCCAGAGCCGTCTGCGCATCAGTTGTCGGCACACCATCCTTATCAACCGCCCAACCTTCCGGGATCGGCTTACCCGCACGGCGATGCAGTTCAATCTCGCCGCGCGCCGCAGCACTGGTGGCGAAGTCGAAAACAAACGGATACTTACCGGCGCGCGGCCAGCCGAATGCAATCGGATTGGTACCAAACACGCCAATTTTACCACCGGCAGGCGCAACCCATGAATGGCTCGGTACCATTGTTAAAGATACCAGACCATGTTCTGCCAGCATTTCCACTTCCGGCCACAGAGCCGAGAAATGCACACAATTATTGATTGCCATCGCGGCAATGCCCAGCTTGCGGGTTTTTTCCACCAGTAAGGCCAAGCCCTTTTCCAGCGCCAGCAAAGAATAGCCGCCTTTGGCATCCACCGCGACAATACCGCCTGCACGGTCTTCCACTTCCGGTACCGCATCCAGAGTGACAGCACCGGCTTTAATGGTCTGAGCACAGCTCAAAACGCGATAAAGCCCGTGTGAATCACACTCGTCACGCTGACAGCTTTGCAGCAAACGCGCATTGGCCTGCGCATGTTCCTCGGAAAGTCCGAGTTTGATAAAGGTCTGTTTTGCCAGCTGATAAGCGTCTTCAAGCGTGATGGTAATCGTAGCGGTCATGGTTGCGGTATCCTCCCTGCACATCAAGACTGCCTCAACAACAGCCTAATATATCAGATACCTAACCCAGCCCTTTCCAAACAGCAAGCCATAACCTTATGAAAACAAAAAACCCGCTCAGAGAGCGGGTTCTTCAAAGCTAAAATATCAGCGGGAGAATTTGCGGTCGCCGCCTTCACGTGGCTTACGCGGACCTTTCGGCTTATCGCCGTAAGGTTTGCCTTCGCCGCCTTTAAAGCGGGATTTGCCTTTTGGCGCGCCCCAGCCTGGCTTGTCATCGCCACCGCGCTTGTCGAAACGACGATCGCCACCACGGTCCGAACGCGGGCCACGGCTTTCCTGCTCAGGAGCAGAAGAAGTACGGATCACCAGACCTTTTTCGCCGGTACCCTGTTCTTCAACAGTGGCAAAATATTCTTTGGCTTTTTCGCTGTTAATCTCGAAACGGGTTTCGTTTTCAAGAATGCGGATCGCACCGACATCGCCCTTGGAAACCTGACCGGCTTTACAGATCAGCGGCAAAATCCATTTCGGATCAGCGCGGTGTTTGCGACCGGCCGACAGCGTAAACCATGCACCGCCATTAAAGGAAGAGCGATCTTCACGCGGAGCACGCTCCGAACGCTCGCCACGTTCACCGCGCTCGCGTGCCGGTGCGCCCAAGGCACGTACAGGACCTTCAGAAACATCTTCCGGTGCCGGACGGCTTTCGATTTCACGACGCAGATAAGCGCTCGCGATCTGTTCAGGCGTATAACGTGCCTGCAATTCGCGCATCAGCTCCTGCATATCTTCAGGAATCTCATCGCTGAGACGCTCGTTGCTGAGGATAACCTCACGAACTTTTTCCTGAACTGCACTAATGGTCGGCGCTGCAATGCTCTTGGCATCCAGACGTGTCATCTGCAGCAGACGTTCAGCCGAACGACGGCGGGAGAACGGAACCACCAGAATACAGGTACCCTTACGGCCTGCACGACCGGTACGGCCGGAGCGGTGCAGCAATGTTTCACCGTTATTCGGCAGATCGGCATGAATAACCAGATCAAGGTTTGGCAGATCGATACCGCGAGCAGCAACGTCTGTTGCTACGCAAACACGGGCACGGCCATCACGCATGGATTGCAGCGCATTGGTACGTTCAGCCTGTGACAATTCACCGGACAGCGCCACAACCGAGAAACCACGATTGCTCAGACGGCTTGCCAGATGCTTCACGCCTTCACGGGTGGAGGCAAAGATAATGGTGTTGACATTATCATAATAGAGCAGCGTGTTGATGATCGCGTTTTCGCGCTCATGCGGCGGCACGATCATTGCCTGATAGGTAATATCAGCATGTTTTTCATGGGATGCAGTGGCAGTAATGCGCAATGCATCTTTCTGGAAACGCTTGGCAAGCAAAGCAATGGATTTGGAAACCGTTGCCGAGAACATCAGTGTGCGGCGGTCTTCCGGTGCTTCACCGAGAATGAATTCCAGATCTTCACGGAAGCCGAGATCAAGCATCTCATCGGCTTCATCAAGCACAACAGCACGCAGATCAGACATGTTCAGCGCACGGCGGGTAATATGATCGCGCAGACGACCAGGCGTACCCACGATAATATGCGCGCCGCGTTCCAGATTGCGGCGTTCAGTGCGGATATCCATACCACCAACACAAGTGGTGATACGGGCACCGGTTGGCGCGTAGAGCCATTCCAGCTCACGGGCTACCTGCAGAGCCAGCTCGCGTGTCGGCGCAATAATCAGAGCCAATGGTGCGCGCGGGGCTTCCAGACGATCGCCCTGTTCGAGCAGATCAGGCGCCATGGCAATACCAAAGGCAACAGTTTTACCGGAGCCGGTCTGAGCGGAAACCAGCAGATCGCGACCGTCATTGTCAGGCGTCAGCATAGCTTCCTGAACGGAGGTCAGTTCCTCATAGCCACGAGCTTTGAGCGCACCGGCAAGGGCAGGTGCAATAGTAGAAGGCAAGGTCATGAATGACTTTCAGCAATGGCTCACCCACGCATCAACTGGCCCCGACATTATTTGCCCTGAAACTTCAGAAGCAAATGTCCCATCCCTGGCTTCATTCATGATTAAACGGAACAATCCGTCTAGCCATGCTTTCACACATCCGTGACCGACAACGTAAATAAGCAAACAACAATAAGTGATGATGCTGCGCTAAGTAAACGCGAATGGCAATAAGGTCAATCTGCAACAGCTGATTGTTTCAATCAATTCCGTGCAGCAGAACCAGCCACCCGCTTTTTAAGGCGCTCTGCTGCAAAACCGGAATTTTGCAGCATGTTCTCACGCCTCTTAATGCATTAACCGCATAAGATCAATGCGCTTCATCCCAGTTTTGCGCGGCCCGGGCATCAACCTGCAACGGCACAGCCATCGAAACGGCAGGCATAGCCGCATTGACCATCACATCACGCACCACTTCAATGGTCGCATCAACCTGTGCGTCATCCACTTCGAAGATCAGTTCGTCATGCACCTGCAAGAGCATTTGCGCATCGAGCTTTGCCGCTTGCAGCGCCGGTTCCATACGGATCATCGCACGGCGGATAATATCTGCCGCCGAACCCTGAATAGGCGCGTTAATCGCCGCGCGTTCATTGAAAGCACGGACTTGCGGATTGCTGGCCTTGATTTCCGGATAATGGATACGGCGACCGAAAATCGTTTCGACATAGCCGTTTTCACGCGCGGTCGCCTTGGTCGCTTCCATATAATCCTTGATGCCGGGGAAACGCTCAAAATAGGTACGGATATAGGAACCCGCCTCTTCACGCGGAATGGACAGCTGATTGGCAAGACCAAACGCCGAAATACCGTAAATAATGCCGAAATTGATCGCCTTGGCGCGGCGGCGCACTTCAGACGGCATGCCTTCCACCGGCACGCCGAACATTTCAGAAGCCGTCATCGCATGAATGTCGATGCCGTCATCAAAAGCCTGTTTCAGCTGCGCAATATCGGCCACATGCGCAAGAACACGCAATTCAATCTGGCTATAGTCGGCAGATACCAGTTTTTTGCCCTGCGGCGCCACAAAGGCTGTGCGGATCTTGCGGCCTTCTGCGGTACGTACCGGAATATTCTGCAGGTTCGGCTCTGATGAAGACAGACGACCTGTGGTCGTCACCGCCATGGAATAGGAGGTATGCACCCGTTTGGTTTCAGGGTGAATATAGCCGGGCAGCGCATCCGTATAAGTAGATTTGAGCTTGGTAAGCTGGCGCCAGTCTACAATCTTGCGCGGCAGTTCATGACCTTCCGCCGCCAGATCCTCCAGCACCTGTGCAGAAGTTGACCATTGACCGGTCTTGGTTTTTGAACCACCCGGCAGGCCAAGCTTGCCAAACAGAATATCGCCGAGCTGTTTCGGTGAGCCGATATTCATCTTCTCACCGGCAAGCGTATAAATCTCATCTTCAATGGCCGCAGCCGACTGTGCCAGATCACCGGACAGACGGGAGAGAATTTGCCGGTCAACGCTGACACCGCGCTCTTCCATTCGCGCCAGAACCTCAACCAGCGGGCGCTCCAGCCGTTCATAGACCGAGGCCATACCATCGGCAGCGAGACGTGGTTTCAGCACCTGCCACAGGCGCAATGTGACGTCGGCATCTTCCGCGCCATAAGCGATAGCGCGGTCAATCGGCACCATGTCAAAAGTCACGGCCGATTTGCCGGTGCCTGCCACATCCTTGTAAGGAATTGTCGTGTGACCGAGCCAGCGCTCTGCCAGTGCATCCATACCATGGGTACCGGTGCCGGCATCCAGCGCATAGGACAGCAACATCGTGTCATCGAAACGCGCAATATCAATGCCCAGACGATGCATAACCAGCCAGTCATATTTCATATTCTGGGCAATGATCAGCACTGACGGGTCTTCCAGCACGCGCTTCAGTTCTGCCAGCGCCGCATTCAGCGGAATTTGCCCTTCGATCAGCCCGCCACCCAGCAGATCCCCCTGACCGGATTTATGCGTCAGTGGTACATAACAAGCCTTGCCTGCGGCCAGCGCCAGCGAGAAACCGACCAGCTCCGCCTGCATCGGATCAAGCGAGGTTGTCTCAGTGTCAAAAGCGACGAAACCCTGCTCAACGGCCTGATCAACCCAGTCTTTCAGCACGGCAATATCAGTAATGCCGATATAGGCCGCATGATCAATCTTGTCAGAAGTGCCTTGTGCTTTACGGGCTTCAACGAGCGCCTGCGGCCGCATTAACTGGCCACTGCTTTCTGCGCTTTCAGTCGCAACTGCTTTATCCGGAGCGGCAGTTTCTACGTGCTCTGTACCGCGATCAAGATCAGGGCCGCGCGCTTCCGCGCCCCATTCTGTCTCCACAGTAATCGGCTCGATTTCAGCAGCAACCGTATCTGTTGCCTCTGCCACGCGGCGGGTCAGCGTGGTCAGTTCCATCGCTTTCAGGAAGCCGATCAGCTTCGGCCCGTCCTGCGGCTCCAGCATCAGACCATCAAGATCGACCTCCAGCGGCACATCATTCTTCAATGTCACAAGCTGACGGGAAATACGGGTCTGATCCGCAAATGCTATGATATTCTCGCGGCGTTTATTCTGTTTGATCTCAGAAGCACGCGCCAGCAGCGTATCCAGATCGCCGAATTCCTCCAGCAATTGTGCGGCAGTTTTAGGCCCGATGCCCGGAATACCCGGCACATTATCGGTTGAATCGCCGGTCAGCGATTGCAGATCAATCATTTTCTCCGGCGGCACACCCCATTTTTCAATCACTTCAGGGATTGAAATCTGCTTGTCCTTCATGCCGTCATACATAGAGACGTGATCTGTCACCAGCTGCATCAGGTCTTTATCTGACGAGACAATGGTAACGGTCGCACCGGCCTCTTCCGCAAGGCGGGCATAGGTGGCGATAATATCATCCGCCTCATAGCCTTCCTTCTCAATGCAAGGCAGATTGAAAGCGTGGGTTGCCTGACGGATCAGGCCGAATTGCGGGATCAGATCTTCCGGCGGCGCGGTACGGTTGGCTTTATAGTCCGGATAGATTTCCTTACGGAAAGTCTGCGACGAATAATCGAAAATCACCGCAAAATGGGTCGGCACAACACCGACATCCGTATTGCGCGCATCCTTCAGGAGCTTCCACAGCATATTGCAGAAGCCGGACACCGCACCGACCGGCAAACCGTCTGATTTGCGGGTGAGCGGCGGCAAGGCGTGGTAAGCGCGGAAGATATAGCCGGAGCCGTCGACGAGGAAGAGATGATCACCTTTTTTCATAGAGCAAAGATGTAAAGCATAAGCATGAAAAAAGAAATCGCGTCGTGCGCGAAAATACAAAGCAAGGCGTCAGATCAGCCTTCACAACTTGCCCGCAAGATTGCGGGAACCCGTTTGTCCGCAGCTACAAATTTAAAACTCTATTTTATAAGCAATAACTTTTTTGTGACTGAAACACCCTGTTTCAGCCCTTGTATTGCCACTTTTCTTGGCCACATTAGCCCTATCGGCAACATTGTCGGTTTCCGTTTTTCAGCACGTCCCCCGCTGAAAAACCGGGGTGGTAGCCTCCCCCCCCTCTGGCTGCCACCAATTATTATAAGCCGTTACGGTTCCCCTCACCGTAACGGCTTTATCTTTATCCGGATAAGTCAAAGCCTGTCTTTTGTTTGCAGGTATTATCCGTTGCCAAAGCCGGCTCCCGATTTTGCAGAAAATGCCGGATATCTTCCCTGTACAGCCCGCGGCCATATACGCTAAAACCATCCTGACTTTACAAAAATATATCTGTGCTTTGCGAGTCGAAGCCAGCTTTATCGTGAGGATAACATGTCGGCACTTGAACCTGTTTTGCAACACCTCGATCAGAATCTTGATAAGAGCGTCAGTCACCTGTTTGATCTTCTGCGTATCAAGTCCATCTCTACAGATCCGGCTTTTAAAGCCGATTGCCGCAAAGCCGCTGAATGGCTGGTGGAAGATCTGAAAAGCATTGGTTTTGATGCCAGCGTACGCGACACACCAGGCCATCCGATGGTCGTTGCCCATCACGAAGGCGCAACGGCAGATGCGCCGCATGTTCTGTTCTATGGTCACTATGACGTGCAGCCGGTTGATCCGCTGAACCTCTGGGAAAATGATCCGTTCGACCCTGCGGTGAAAGAAATCGAACCGGGTCGTAAAATCCTGACCGGCCGCGGCACCTCCGATGACAAAGGTCAGCTGATGACTTTTGTTGAAGCTGCCCGCGCCTATAAAGCCGTGCATGGCCAGCTACCGGTCAAAGTGACCATCCTGTTTGAAGGTGAAGAAGAATCCGGTTCGCCGTCGCTCAAACCATTCCTCGACAGCCACAAGGAAGAGCTCAAAGCCGACGTGGCTCTGGTTTGCGATACTTCAATGTGGAACCGTGACACACCGGCGATCTGCGTAGGTCTGCGCGGACTGGTTGGAGAACAGATCACCATTAAAGCCGCTGACCGCGATCTGCATTCCGGCTTCTTCGGTGGTGCTGCGGCCAACCCGCTGCATGTGCTCTCCAAAATTCTCGCTGATCTCCATGATGAAACCGGCCGCGTGACCGTGGAAGATTTCTATGAAGGCGTGGAAGAAACCCCGACCCAGATCCTGAAATCATGGGATAGCCTCGGCCGTACCCCAGAGAATTTCCTCGGCCCTATCGGTCTTTCCGTACCGTCAGGCGAACAGGGACGCAGTGTTCTTGAACAGACATGGGCGCGCCCGACAGCCGAAGTGAACGGCATGATCGGCGGCTATACCGGCGAAGGTTTCAAAACCGTGATCGCTGCGGAAGCTTCCGCCAAAGTCTCCTTCCGTCTCGTACACAAACAGGATCCGGACAAAATCCGCGCCAATTTCCGCAAATTCGTGGAAGCCCGCCTGCCTGCCGACTGCCGCGTGGAATTCCACCCGCATGGCGGCTCACCGGCAATCCAGCTTTCCTATGATTCACCGCTGGTGACACAGGCCAAACAGGCACTGTCCGACGAATGGCCGAACCCTGCGGTGCTGATCGCGATGGGCGGCTCAATTCCGATCGTCGGTGACTTCGACAAATTCCTCGGCATGTATTCCCTGCTGGTCGGCTTCGGCCTTGAAGACGACCGCATCCACTCCCCGAATGAAAAATACGAGCTGTCCTCTTTCCATAAAGGCCAGCGCTCCTGGGCTAGAATTTTAGCTGCTCTTTCAAAGAAATAAGATAACGGAACTCTCTATGACTACGATCCGCGTTCACAAAAACGATCTGCCTGACCTGAAACATTATCAGGTGGATTCCGTCGCCATTGATACGGAAACGCTGGGGCTCAATCCCCTGCGTGACCGTCTGTGCGTTGTACAGATTTCACCGGGTGACGGTACCGCGGATATTATTCAGATTGAGAAGGGACTGAAAAAAGCCCCTAATCTGGTCAAGCTTTTGAAAGACCGCTCCATCACCAAAATTTTCCATTTCGGCCGGTTTGATCTGGCCGTTCTGGCACATACATTCGGTGTGATGCCGCAGCCGGTGTTCTGCACCAAGATCGCGTCCAAACTGACGCGCACCTATACGGATCGCCACGGTCTGAAAGAAATCTGCTCGGAATTGCTGGACGTTTCTATTTCCAAACAGCAGCAATCATCAGACTGGGCAGCGGAAAACCTGTCTCAGGCACAGCTTGAATATGCCGCGTCCGATGTTCTTTACCTGCATCGTCTGAAAAAGGTGCTGGAATATCGTCTGGCTCGTGATGGCCGCGAAAAACAGGCCGAAGCCTGCTTCAAATTCCTGCCAAGCCGCGCAGAGCTGGATCTGATGGGCTGGGACGAACAGGACATCTTCGCCCACGCTTAGAGCATTTCCAGCAAAAGTGCGAAGCGCCTCCGCAGGGAAATCAGTTCGCAGGACTGATTTCTTTTCCTGCTGCGATGCGTCGGATAATGCGTCAAAACAAATAATTACAGCGGTTCCAACGATTCAGTCTTAACTAGAACCGCTGTAATATTTAAAGCCCGCTTTTAGCGGGCTTTTTATTATATGCCTTATGCGCGTGCCGGAACCGTCCCGCTACGATCAATGATAGCCCATTGCGGCCGTTCAAACAGGAAGCGTCCGTAACCGGTTTTATCAATCAGCATATAGAGAATGACCGGCAGGATTACGCCCATCAGCATAGTCAGTACAGAAATCGTGCCTATATCACTGATAATACCTGTCTTGAGCAGCACTGTGCGGGTAACAGCCATCGGCAGGAAGAATGCCAGATAAACAACAATCGAATGTGCACCCAGATAGCTCAGCACCCGATGCACAATATTCGCCGAACTTAAACAGGCCAGCAGCGACGATATACTGATAATCGCCAATGCGCCAAGGAAGCCGAGGAACAGTGAAACCATCGGTAATTCGCTGTAGCCACCGAGACCACCGGCAGCCCATGCCTGCGTATTCAGAAGTGACTGCCCGAATTCCGGCACCGGCGTAAACACCATCTGATATTCGACAAAAGCCCAGAGCAGCAGACCGGTTACGGCAATAGTCTTATTCTTCGCCACCCAGTCGGCCAGACGGAAAATCTGCGGCGCCAGTGCATAACCGGCATAGAAGTAGACAAAACGCGCGCAGAACTCATCAATCATAATCCAGCCGGTATGGATCGGCAGAATTTCCAGAATAGCCAGCATGGTCAGCACCAGCCAGCTTGGCACCTCACGCATAAAGCGCGTTGCCAGAAAGAAAAACGGCAGAATATAGATGAACCACAAAGTGCCGAAAGGCTCAATGAAGGCCATCAGGTAAGCGCTGATCACACCGGAAACACCGCCCTCGGCCAGAATGCCCGGCGCTTTGAAAACGAACTGAATTGTCAGCCACAGCACATAGAAATACAGGAAATGCACGACTTTACGGTCGAGATAACGCAGCCACGGACGGTCAATCACAGCACTCAGGAACAGGCCGGAAATCAGAAAGAAATCCGGCATACGGAACGGCTTGGCAAAGGCGACCACATAATGCATCCAGCCGGTCTGACCGGCTGCCTCTTCCACACCCAGAGTTGAATGCATCATCACTACAAAAATGATACATATCCCTTTGGCTATATCGACCCAGTCAATCCGTTGTGCCACGCATATACCTATCTGAAACAGTTGAACCCGTTCTCTACAATGAAATGCCGTAAAATCTGAATAGAATTTTCGTGTGCGCCCTGCATCCGCTGTATTTAAGTACATTCCTGAATACAAAGCGAAATTTCAAAAGCCTGCTGACAGCATTATACTGTTAGCAAAACTTTACGGCTCTTTAAACTGCCTCAATTACCGTGCAAAGCACAGCTACTCATTTTTTAAGCAGGTATACCAACGCATATGGCTTCCAGAGATTCAAAAGACCGGCGCATAGAACCGTCATTCGGGAAGCCAGAGACGCCTGCCAATAATCAAGACGAAATGCGTATGGATGCAAACGACCGTGTGAACGGCAGTACATCTAAAAAGCGTGCGCCGCGCTCAGAACGGGCATCCCGCAAATCGAAAAAACGCGAACAATCTTCCGGCTCATTCCGCTGGCTGCGCCGCCTGTTCTACTGGTCATTCGTGCTGATGCTGTGGGGCGGCATCGCCCTTGCCGGTGTGGTGGTTTATATTGCCGCGAAAATGCCGCCGACCAGCGACTGGGCCATTCCGGATCGTCCGCCGAATGTCAAAATCCTTGATGTAAACGGCAAACTGATCGCCAATCGCGGCACCACCGGCGGCGAGGAAGTCGGACTGCGTGAAATGTCGCCTTTCATTCCGCAGGCAGTGATTGCCATTGAAGACCGTCGTTTCTACTCCCATTACGGTGTTGATCCGATTGGTCTGGGACGTGCGGTTTTCACCAACATCACCAAAGGACGCGCCACACAGGGCGGCTCCACAATCACCCAGCAGCTGGCGAAGAACCTGTTCCTGTCACCGGACAGAACACTGGAACGTAAGGTGCAGGAAGTGATGCTCGCTTTGTGGCTTGAGCACACCTATACCAAAGACCAGATTTTAGAGATGTATCTCAACCGTGTTTATCTCGGCTCCGGCGCCTATGGTGTGGATGCTGCGGCACGGCGCTATTTTGATAAATCAGCCAAAGATGTGAATCTGACCGAAGCCGCAACCCTTGCCGGTCTGCTGAAGGCACCGTCACGCCTGTCTCCTGCCCGCGATCCGAAAGCGGCCAATGACCGTGCCAAGCTGGTGCTGGCCGCCATGCGTGATCAGGGCATGATCGGGCTGAAGGAACAGGCCATCGCCGAGAGCGAACCGCCGACACGCGCCGCCGCCTATTGGTCAGGTTCGGAAAATTATGTGGCGGATGCGGTGCTGTCGGAACTGCCGAAACTGATCGGCGAAACCAAAAAAGATGTCACCATCCACACCACTGTTGATCTGAATTTGCAGAAGGTCGGTGAAGAAGCCATCCGCGATCTGATTTCGCAAAACGGCAAGAAAATGGATGTCAGTCAGGGTGCACTCGTCTCCATTGACGGCACCGGTGCGGTACGCGCGATGATCGGCGGCTATGATTATGCCAACAGCCAGTTTGACCGCGCAACGGAAGCCCGCCGCCAGCCAGGTTCCACCTTCAAACCTTTCGTTTATCTGACCGCGCTGGAACAGGGGCGCACGCCGGATTCCGTGCGCAATGATGCGCCGGTACGGATCGGCAAATGGACGCCGAGCAATTACAACGGCAAATATTTTGGTGAAGTGACGCTGGCAACAGCGCTGTCGCATTCGCTCAATTCGGTTGCCGCCCAGCTGGTGATGGAAGTCGGCCCGCAGGCGGTTGTTGATACCGCCCATCGTTTCGGCATTCAGTCCGCGCTCACCGCCAATGCCTCGCTGGCACTTGGTACATCGGAAGTCACTCTGATGGAACTGACCGATGCTTTTGTGCCTTTTGCCAATGGCGGCTATCGCGCGCCGGTGCATATGATCAGCAAAATCACCGATGGTGATGACAATGTGCTCTATGACTATCCAGCAGAGTCGCAGCAGCGCATCATTACCGAGCAGGTACTGGGCATGATGAATGCCATGCTGCGCCGCACGGTTGAAGACGGCACGGCCAAACGTGCCAAATTCGGCAACTGGCCGGCGGCGGGTAAAACCGGTACCAGCCAGAGCTCACGCGATGCATGGTTTATCGGCTACACGGCCAATCTGACGACCGGCGTGTGGTTCGGCAATGATGACGGTAAGCCAACCAAGAAAATTACCGGTGGCGGCCTGCCTGCTATGGCATGGAAAACCTTCATGACGGCCGCCCACAAAGGCGTGCCTGTTGCAGATCTGATCAGCACCTATGAAATTCAGAATGTGCTGCCGGGCGGCAGTGATGAATTGCCGGATGCGACAGCCAGTATCGGCCAGCAACCGTCTGCAGCAGACAATAATGGTTATGCTGCACCGCCGGAAAATGATGAGGGCTATTGGCCGCCTGCCCCTGGCGCACCGCGTCAGCCGGAAGGGGCGCAATTGCCGTCGCAGCAAAATCTGCCGGTTCAGCAGCCGACACCGGTACAGGAAGCCCCTGCCACCACAGGAAATTATCCGCCTGTAACACAGGACAATTCCGGTTATCCGGCACCATTGCCTGAGAATTCAGGCTATCCGGCACAGGCACCGGATTATAATGCACCGCCGCCGGTTGCCGGTGATCCAGCCTATGGCGGTCCCCGCCCGCAGGGTGATGTCGGCGGTCAGCCGGTGCGCAAAAATACCACGCTGCTCGATGTGATTATGGGCAACGGAGAATAATCAGAGCATCTTCTTCATCGGGAAGGACGGCATACCCGACCTTCCCGTTTTTGCTTCCCC